>NZ_JBIUHC010000003.1:0-152315 GCF_044627735.1 Cupriavidus sp. CuC1
TCTTTGCCTACTTTCTTGGCGAGACAAGAAAGTAGGTCGCCTCCCCGCAGGGGAGGTGAAACTGCCTTTGACTTTGAGCTTTTGACGTTAAGCAGTTGCTTTTGAAGTTAGGCAGTTGAATTTGCAGTGACGCAGCAACATGAATCGGCTCTGACGTCCCAGCCGATCCAGTCATGGTTGGCGCACAGCGGCATGCCGACGGCAACCAAGCCACTCCACTCACAACGCCTCCAGATCCCTCCCCCGCAACCCCACCAGCAGCGCCTGCCCATCCGGCCCCACGCGGAACTCGCCATAGCGTGCCTTCTCGAACCGCGCCGCCTGCCCTTCCTGGAAGAAGTACGCATCGGTGGACACCTGCGCCTGCACGCCGCCCCAGCGCGACGGCACGGTCTGGAAGCGCAGCAGTTGCTCACCCTCAGCCAGTGCCTCGCCCGCGTGCAGGCGCACCAGCGTGGCTTCGCCGCGTGCATCGCGGCGGATCACGGCGACTTGCTCGCGCGCGGGCTCGATGCCTTGCTGGCGGAGCGCCTCGCGGATGGCATCGGCGATGGCGAAGTTAAGGGCCATGTAGTCGCCTTGCATGAGCGAGCGCGGATCGACTGGCGCCAGGCGCAGGTAGACGATGTCGCCGTGCGCCAGCAGCCGTTCCTTGCCGGTGATGGCTAAGGCGGCGAGCCCGAGCGTGAGCACCCATGCCAACAGTATCCAGCGTTTCATGCTTGTCTCCTTGCACCGTCGCGATGCAGCGCCATGCGCAGCAGCAGCACGGCGATGCCGGCGCCGGCGAGCGTGACGGACTTGATCAGCAGCGTCCAGTGCAGCGCGCTGTAGTACCAGACGAAGCCGCTGCCGAGCGCGGCAACGGCCAGGCCCAGCCACGGCAGCGAGCCGCGGCGCAATGCCAGGCCAAGCGCGAGGGCGGCGGCGACTACCGCCGGCGCGCCGGCAAGCAGGATGCTGAAGAGCACGGCGCCGGCCAACGCCATGCCCCGCACCATCGGGCTTAACCGCAGCCGGCCTGCTTCGGCAAGGACAAAGGCCACGAGCACCGCGCCGAACAAGGCGCCGGCCAGCCAGTAGTTGCCGGCCTGGCGTCCGGTGTCGGCGTCAAACCACAGTGCGCCGGGCTGGCTGAGCCCGGTCCCCACCAGTGCGGCGCCAAGCGCGAACAGCAGCGTGGCGTCGGCGGCGGGCTCGATCCAGTTGTGCAGCCCGGCGGCGCAGAGCCGCCCCTCCGCCAGCACGAAGCCGGTGAGCAGCGTCATGGCGAGTGGCGCGAGCCAGCCCAGCGAGAAGCTCATGGCTTGCCAGCCGTGGCGCAAGCCGGGCGTCATGGCCAGGTGGAGCGCTAGCGCCACCGCCGTCCATACGCCCAGCGCGGCCAGGAAGCGATGCAGCCGGGTGCTGACCAGCACGTAGAGCACGGCCTCCAGCAGCGCCAGCGCGCCCCAGAAGGCGGCCGATTCGAGCAGGCGGGCGCCGCCGTAGGCCTGGCTCGCGCCGTACACGAGCAGCCCCTGGCCGCTGAGGCTGACGGCCAGCGCGAATTGCTCGAGCGCGGTGGCAGCCGCGCGGCGCCGGTACAGCACCGCGGCCAGCGCGATCATGGCAGCGCCGCAGGACGCCATTGCCGTGGCGTTGTCGCGCGCGGCCACAAACACCGAGCCGAGCAGGAAGACGAGGAAGAACACCGCGCCGAGCCAGCCCGCCAGGCCCATCAGCAGCCTGACAGCCCAGGGCGTGCGCGCTTGCGCGGCCTGCGGCTGCCCTTGCACCAGGCCGCGCGCGGCCAGGTCCTGCCACAGCGCTTTTACTGCGAGACGATCGCTGGTCATGCCGGCTCTCCATTGGGCGCGCCGCTCGGGGCCTGCCCGTGGTGTCGATAGGCGCGCAACAGCCATGCCGCGGCCGCGGCGGACAGGCCGATGGTCAGCAGCCCGAGGATCAGGAAGGCGCCGAACCCGGCCCCGTTGCCCTCCAGCAGCAGCCGGGCCATGCCGGTCACCAGCAGCACGATGACGGAGAAGCTGGCCAGGCTGAGCGCCACCACATCGAATGCCCGCAGCCGGAACCAGGCCAGCAGCGCGCCAAGCGTAAGCATGGCCACGCCGAACATGGCGGCGTCGAAGCGGTTGTGGACGATGCTGGCGAGGCCGAGCCAGCCCGCGTAGGCGCACGCCAGCGCGGCAAGGATGCGCGCGCCGGCCAGCCCGCGAAAGCCGTAGCCCGGCGCCAGTGCGCACAGCGCGAACCACAGCGCCAGCTGCGCCAGCGTGGCCGCCACCAGCGACAGCGTGGTGGCCCGCTCGCCGGCTGCGCCGAACAGCAGGTCGAACATGGCGCCCACGCCAAGACGCACGCTGAAATACCGGAGCAGCGCCACATTGGCCAGCACGATCACCAGCCACCAGTGCGGGGCCGCGCGTGCCGCCAGCGCCCACGGGATCGCCAGCAGTGCCCACAAGGCAAACAGCTGCCAGGCGTCGGCGCCGGTCTGGTACACCTGCCCGATCACGGCCAGCAGCACGCCGGCCACCACCTGGGCGCCGCAGAGCGCCGCCAGCCCCGCCAGGTCGGCAGGCGGGCGCAGCCAGGCGAATCCCGCCAACAGGGTGAGCGCGCCGGCCAGCAGGCCGAACTTGGCGAACTTGTGCAGGTCCTGCCAGTTGAAGGCGAAGAACACGATCACGCCGGCGCACAGCAGCGCCGCGCCCAGCATCAGCAACGTGCGGTCGAGCCAGGCCCGCCACTGGGCCGCGTCGGGCTCGGTACCCGGCCAGGCGGCGACGACGCCTTCTGCGCCAAGCGCGCCCTGCTCTCGCCAGTCCGCCAGCGCCTGGCGCATTGCCCGCCGGTCTTGTAAGCCCTGCATCGAGGTTGGCCGCATGGGTGTCCTATGTGATGGATACGCCAGTGCACTGTAGCAAAGGCGCCGCCCTCTGCGCAGCTTTCCTTGCGCGAGGACAGCGGGGGGTGCCGCCCTTCGCGGCGAGGCTTTGCGGCCGTGCCCCCTGCCCGGTATGCTGTGCGTTTTTCCCAATCCAGCCGCGCCCCGCCATGACCCTAGGTATCCTCGCCGCCATCCACGATGAAGTCGACGGCCTGATCGCCGCCATGCGCCACGACGACGCGCGCGCCACCGTGCAGCGCATCGGCATGCGCGACTATCACGTCGGCCACCTCCATGGCCAGCGCTGCGTGCTGGTGCTCGCGCGCATGGGCAAGGTGGCGGCGGCGGCCACCACGGTGACGCTGGTGCGCGAGTTCGGTGTGGACGAGATCGTCTTCACCGGCCTGGCCGGCGGCATCGGTGCCGAGACCCGGGTCGGGGATGTGGTGGTGGCGGACCGCACGCTGCAGCACGACCTGGACGCGCGGCCGTTTTTTGGCCGGCATGAGGTGCCGCTGCTGGAGCGCGCGGAATTCCCCACCGATCCGGGCTTGACCGCCGCGCTGCGCGAGGCCGTGGCGGGCTACCTGCGGGATGACCTGCCGGCTTCGGTGCCGGCCGACGTGCTGGCCCGCTTCGGGGTCAGCGCGCCCAGGCTGCATGTGGGGATGATCGCCAGCGGCGACCAGTTCATCGGCTCGCCCGCCGCCGCGGCCGAGTTGCGCGAGCGCTTGCCCGGCGTGCTGGCAGTGGAAATGGAAGGCGCCGCGGTGGCGCAGGTTTGCCATGAATATGGCGTGCGGCATGCGGTGATGCGCACGGTATCCGATCGGGCCGACGATACCGCGCACGTGGATTTTGCGGCGTTCCTGACGGACGTGGCCAGCCATTATTCCAGCGGGGTTTTGCAACGGTTTTTGGAGCAGCGCGGTTAATTCGGCATTCGAGCTCCGCGGGTATTAATTCAATCTCACCGTCCCCTGGCCACGCCCCCGACTCCGACCAGCACAGCCGCGCCCAGGATGGCCGCGAACCAACCCGCCATCTGCCCGTCGGCAAACCAATGCAGCCCCCGGCCGCCGTAAAACGCGGCCAGCGCGCCCAGTGCACCGAACACCACCGCCGCAAGCAGGCTGACCCGGCCCACAGGGTGCAGCCACCGGGCCGCCAGCCCAACCAGCACCCCTACCACCAGCGTACCCAACATCACTTTCTCCTGATTATCTGAATCTGGCGCGCTGTCTGGGGAGGCTCGCCAGGCGCCGCGCGTGGCCGTAACAATACGGTAAACCCGACCGTGCCCCGGCAAGATCCGCGCCGGGCGGTATAATGTAGCCCGGTTCGGCGGCGCTTTGCGCCGGAATCCGCGCTTGAATTCATGCCCGGATTGCACCTGACTCCCGCGCTGCAGCCTGCAAAGCCGCTGCCCGGAGCCCGGCCAGAGAGACATGCTCCCCACCATGCAACTGCTCGCGATCGGTATCAATCACACCACGGCGCCCGTCTCGCTGCGCGAGCGAGTGGCGTTTCCGCTTGAGCAGATCAAACCCGCCCTGGGCGCCTTGCGCACCCACCTGGCCGGCAAAAACGGCACCGAAGCCGCCATCCTTTCCACTTGCAACCGCACCGAGATCTACTGCGCCACCGATGTGCTGGTATCGGGCTCGGAAGGCTTCGAGCACACGCTGCGCTGGCTGGCGCAGCACCATAACGTGCCGGCCGGCGAACTCGCTCCCCACCTGTACGCGTTGCCGCAGTCCGAAGCCGTGCGCCATGCGTTCCGCGTGGCCAGCGGGCTGGATTCGATGGTGCTGGGCGAGACCCAGATCCTGGGCCAGTTGAAGGATGCGGTGCGCACCGCCGGTGAAGCCGGCGCGCTTGGCACCTACCTGAACCAGTTGTTCCAGCGCACGTTCGCGGTGGCCAAGGAAGTCCGCGGCCAGACCGAGATCGGCGCGCATTCGGTGTCCATGGCCGCCGCCGCGGTGCGCCTGGCCCAGCGGATTTTTGAAAGCGTCTCGACCCAGCGCGTGCTGTTTATCGGCGCGGGCGAGATGATCGAGCTGTGCGCCACGCACTTTGCAGCCCAAACGCCGCGCCAGATCGTGGTGGCCAACCGCACGGTCGAGCGCGGCGAACGGCTGGCCGAGCAACTGGCCGGCCAGGGCCTGACGACCGAGGCCATCCGCCTGTCGGACCTGGGCGCGCGCCTGCATGAGTTCGACATCGTGGTGTCGTGCACCGCCAGTTCCCTGCCCATCATCGGGCTGGGCGCGGTGGAGCGCGCCGTCAAGCTGCGCCGCCACCGCCCCATCATGATGGTGGACCTGGCCGTGCCGCGCGACGTGGAGCCCGAAGTCGCACGCCTGGATGACGTCTTCCTGTACACCGTGGATGACCTCGGCGCCATCGTGCGCGAGGGCAATGCCATGCGCCAGGCCGCCGTGGCCCAGGCGGAAGCCATTATCGAGAGCCGCGTGCAGAATTTCATGCACTGGCTGGAAACCCGCAGTGTGGTGCCGGTCATCCGCGACCTGCAGGCGCAAGGCGAGGCCATGCGCCTGGCCGAGCTGGAACGCGCGCGCCGCATGCTGGCGCGCGGCGACGACCCGGAAGCCGTGCTTGAAGCCCTCTCCGGGGCGCTCACCCGCAAATTCCTGCATGGCCCGACCCACGCCCTGAACCACACCCAGGGCGACGACCGCGAGACCTTGCTGCGCCTGGTGCCGGGCCTGTTCCGCCACAGCAGCCACTCCGAGCGCTAGCCGCGCTCACCTCGGCCGTGCGTGTCCTGCGCGCGGCCACCTTTGCGTTGCCTCCGGCCTTTGGCCCGCACGCATCCCCGGCAGCAAACATTCGCCTCCACCCGTTTCACCGCGCCCCTTCGGATCTCCATGAAAGCCAGCATGCTTGCCAAGCTCGACCAATTGTCCGAGCGACTCGACGAAGTCAACGCCCTGCTTGCGCGCGAAGATGCCACCGCCAAGATCGACCAATACCGCAAGCTCACGCGTGAGCACGCCGAACTGACGCCGGTGGCCGAGCAATACGCGCAGTACTGCCAGGCGCAGGAAGACCTGGCCACCGCACAGGCGTTGCTGGACGATCCCGAGATGAAGGAGTTCGCGGCCGATGAGATCACCGCGGCCCGCGAGCGGCTGGAAACGCTGCAAGGCAGCCTGCAGAAACTGCTGCTGCCCAAGGATCCCAACGACGAGCGCAACCTGCTGCTGGAAATCCGCGCGGGTGCGGGCGGCGAGGAAAGCGCGCTGTTTGCCGCCAACCTACTGCGCATGTACACGCGCTACGCCGAGCGCCAGCGCTGGCAGGTGGAGGTGATGAGCGAATCGGCGTCCGACCTGGGCGGCTATAAGGAGGTGATCATCCGGATTGCCGGCGATGCGGCCTTTTCCCGGCTGAAGTTCGAATCCGGCGGCCACCGCGTGCAGCGCGTGCCGGCCACCGAGGCGCAGGGGCGCATCCACACATCGGCCTGCACGGTGGCGGTCATGCCCGAGGCCGACGAGGTGACCGAGGTGGAAATCAATCCGGCCGACCTGCGCGTGGATACCTTCCGCGCATCCGGCGCCGGCGGCCAGCACGTGAACAAGACCGATTCGGCCGTGCGCCTTACCCACCTGCCCACCGGCATCGTGGTGGAGTGCCAGGACGACCGCAGCCAGCACCGCAACAAAGACAAGGCCATGAAGGTCCTGGCGGCCCGGCTGATGGACGCGAAGCTGCGCGCGGCGCAGGCGAAAGAGGCCAGCACCCGGCGCAACCTGATCGGCACCGGCGACAGAAGTGATCGTATCCGCACCTATAATTTCCCGCAGGGGCGGGTGACGGATCACCGTATCAACCTGACGCTCTACAAGATCGACATGATCATGGACGGCGATCTCGACGAGCTCCTGTCCGCATTGTCCGCGGAACACCAGGCGGATCAACTGGCGGCGCTGGGCGAAGGGCATTAATCGCTCGGCAATAACAGATTATTGCGACGATATAGCGGTCATTAAGGCAAACTTTTGGATCGCGCTGCATAAATCGCGATTTCTGAACGAAAACCTTTGTATCTGTTGTAAATGCTTGCAACAGCACTGGCGCGCCATTTTTCGCTGTCTATAATCGATTTCGACTGAGCCGCCAGACAGAGGTCGGCGTGTCGCCACTCGAAAACGGACAAAAGGACGAAATCATGAAGAAATTGCTCGCGCTGTTGATGATCACCGCCGCCATGGCTGCCTGCAGCAAGAAGGAAGAAGCCCCCGCCACGCCGAGCGCTGACAGCGCCATGCAGAGCGCCGCCGAATCCGCCAAGGCCGCCGCCAGCGACGCCGCATCCGCCGCCAGCAATGCCGCCGATGCTGCCAAGGCCGCTGCCAGCAGCGCTGCCGCCGATGTCTCCGTTGCCGCCGAAAAGGCCAAGGTAGACGCCGGCAATGCCATGGAAAAGGCTAAGGAAGCCGCCAAGGACGCTGTCAACGCCAGCGCCGACAAGGCCAAGGACGCCGTCAACAAGTAATCTGCACGCCACGGCGGCAAGGGGCTGGCGCACCGCGACCAGGCACCGCCGGCCAGGCAAGCGCGTTACACTGCAAACCCCGTCAGGGCACTCCCGACGGGGTTTTGTTTTTTTGCCTTCTCCATGCCCAGCACCACGTCCACCACGTCCACCGCCTCCTCCCCCAGCCCCAATGCCGCCGCACCGGTCCCACTGCCTGAGACGGCCACGGTACGCGATGCCCTGGCCCTGGCTGCGGCAGCCGGCTTGCCAGCGCTGGAGGCGCGCCTGCTGCTGAGCCATGTCACCGGGCTGACCCGCACACAGCTGATCACGCGCGACGACGAGACGCTTGCCCCGGCCCAGCGCGACAGCGTTGCCGCCTTGCTCGGGCGCCGCCTGGCCGGCGAGCCGGTGGCTTACTTGCTGGGTGAGCGGGAATTCTTCGGGCGCGCCTTCCGCGTCACCCCGGATGTGCTGATTCCGCGCCCGGACACGGAAATCGCCGTGGAAGCGGCCTTGAAGCTGCTGGCGCCGCTGGCTGCCCCCCGGGTGCTCGACATGGGCACCGGCTCCGGCGCGCTGGCCGTCACGCTGGCCTGCGAGCGGCCCGACGCCGAGGTCTGGGCCACCGATATCTCGCCCGGCGCGCTGCAAGTGGCGCAAGACAACGCGCGCGCGCTTGGCGCCGGCAATGTGCGCTTTCTTGCCTCCGACTGGTACGCCGCGCTGCCCGATGGCCTGCGCTTCGACCTGATCGTGAGCAATCCGCCCTATATCGCCGCCGGCGATCCGCACCTGGGCCAGGGCGACCTGCGCTTCGAGCCGATCGATGCGCTGACCGATCACGGCGATGGCTTGTCGGACCTTGGGACAATCGTGGCCGGGGCCGCCGCGCGCCTGCATGCGGGCGGCTGGCTGCTGATGGAGCACGGCTATGACCAGGGCCAGGCTGCCCGCGACCTGCTGGCCGCCGCCGGCATGGCCGAGATCTTCACCGCGCGCGACCTCGCCGGCCATGAACGCTGCAGCGGGGCTCGCCTGCCAACGCAGGCCGGGGCGGCCGCCTGAAGCAAGCGGCCGATTCCGGTAAAATCAATAACTTGATTGCATCAAGGCGCGCGTATCACGCGCGCCCTCCGATTTCCCGATAGCGGCGCCGGCCTTTACCGGCACCGCGAGCAACTGAAAAGAGACATCATGAGTGACGCGCAGCAAAAGATCGACCAGATCGTCAAGGGCAGCCCGGTGGTCCTGTTCATGAAGGGGACCGCCCAGTTCCCGATGTGCGGCTTCTCCGGCCGTGCCATCCAGATCCTGAAGGCCTGCGGCGTCGACGCACCGACCACGGTCAATGTGCTGGAAGACGATGGCATCCGCCAGGGCATCAAGACCTACGCCAACTGGCCGACCATTCCGCAACTCTATGTGAACGGCGAGTTCATCGGCGGCTCGGACATCATGATGGAGATGTACCAGAACGGCGAACTGCAATCGCTGCTCAAGGCCTGAGCGCGACATGACCGCAGCGGGTGCAGCGGGTGATGGCAAGCCGCGGCGCATCGTTGTCGCGATCACCGGCGCCACCGGCGCGGTCTATGGGGTCCGCCTGGTACAGATACTAGGCGCCGCGCCTGGCGTGGAGGCCCATCTGCTGATCTCGGCGGCGGGCGTGATGAACCTGCAGCACGAACTCGACATCAGCAAGGCCGAGGTGGAAGCCTTTGCCCACGTGGTCCACAACGTGCGCGATATCGGCGCCACCATTGCCAGCGGCTCCTTTGCCGCCCACGCGATGGTGGTGGCGCCCTGCTCCATGCGCACGCTGGCCGCGGTGGCGCATGGCCTGTCCGACAACCTCATCACCCGCGCCGCGGACGTCACGCTCAAGGAGCGCCGCAAGCTGGTGCTGATGGTGCGCGAAACGCCGTTGAACCTCGCGCACCTGCGCAATATGATCGCCGTCACCGAGATGGGCGGCATCATCTTTCCCCCGGTCCCCGGCTTCTACCAGAAGCCGCAGAGCGTGGCGGAACTGGTCGACCATACCGTCGGCCGCGTGCTCGACCTGATCGACGTACCGCAAACACTGGCGCCAAGCTGGGCCGGGCTCAACGGCCAGGCCTGACCCACAGGTTTTACCTCGTTCTATCCCGTGCTACCGCTCTCGCTTCAGTGCCAGTAGCGATAGCGGCGGCCACCGTAGTACCCGCCGCGATAGCCGTAGTAGCCACCATAAAAACCAGGGGCTACCACTACCGGCGGCGCGGCGTAGACCGGCGCCGGCGCCACTGCGACCTCGCCGCCACCATAGCCATAGCCGGGATAAGCCGGGTAGACCGCGCAGCCGCCAAGCATGGCGGCGGCGCCAGCCACCACGAGTCCCATCATCCATGTTTTCATCTCATCGTCCTTGTGGCTTGTTTAGCCATAAGAACGTTATACGGAGCGGTTTGGTAATACAGGGTCAATCTGCTGTAACCCTTGTTACGAATCGCAACGTTTGGATGAACGTAAAGGCCTCAAACCTCAAACCGAACCCCCTGCGCCAACGGCAACGCATCCCCATAGTTCACGGTATTGGTAGCGCGCCGCATATACCCCTTCCAGGCATCCGAGCCCGACTCACGTCCGCCGCCAGTCGCCTTCTCACCACCAAACGCACCTCCAATCTCCGCCCCGCTGGTGCCGATATTCACATTGGCGATCCCGCAATCGCTGCCGCTTGCCGACATGAAGCGTTCCGCCTCCCGCAGCGACTCGGTGAAGATGCAGGACGACAAGCCATGCTCCGAAGCGTTGTTCAGCGCGATGGCTTCGTCCAGCGTGGTGTACGGCATCACATAGAGAATCGGCGCGAAGGTTTCGCTCAGCATCATCTCGTGCTGGCGATCGGTCAGCACCAGCGCGGGCCGCACATACTCGGCATTGGGGTACTTTTCGGCCAGCACGCGCTCGCCGCCGTGCACGGTGTTGCCGTGCTCGCGGCAGCGGAGCAGCGCGGCGGCCATGGCGGCCCCCGCGGCGCCATCGATCAGCGGCCCGACCAGCGTTGTCTCGGCCAGCGGGTCGCCCACCGGCAGGCGGCCGAACACCTGGACCAAGCGCGTGGTCACGGCCTCCAGCACATCGACATGCACAAAGGCGCGGCGCAGCGACGTGCAGCGCTGCCCGGCCGTGCCCGCCGCCGCAAAGGTCATGGCGCGCACGGCGAGATCGAGATTGGCCGAGGGCGCGATGATCGCGGCATTGTTGCCGCCGAGTTCCAGGATGGCGCGCTTGAACCGCTCGGCGCAAGCGATGCCCACGGCGCGGCCCATGCGGGTAGAGCCAGTGGCGCTCACCAGCCGCACATCGGCGTGTTCCACCAGATGCTGGCCCAGCGCCGGCCCGCCCGAGAGCACGGTGGCGATGCCAACGTGCTGGGGCGCGGCGATCTCCAGCACGCCGTCAAGCAGGCTCTGCATGACCAGCGCGCTCAGCGGGGTCTTCTCCGACGGCTTCCAGATCACCCCGTTGCCGCACACCAGTGCCAGCGCCGCATTCCAGGCCCAGACCGCCACGGGGAAGTTGAAGGCCGAGATCACGCCGCACAGGCCATAGGGATGCCAGGTCTCGCGCATCGCATGCTGGGGCCGCTCGGACGCGATGGTGAGGCCATGCAACTGGCGCGACAGGCCGACCGCGAAGTCGCAGATGTCGATCATCTCCTGTACCTCGCCCAGCCCTTCCTGCAGGATCTTGCCGGCTTCGAGCGAGACCAGTTCGCCGAGATGCTTCTTGTGTTCGCGCAGCACTTCGCCAAAGCGCCGCACCACCTCGCCGCGCACCGGCGCGGGCACCAGCGCCCAGCTGGCTTGCGCCACGCGGGCGCGCTCGATGCGCGCGTCGGCCTCGGCGAGGCTGCAGGCGGGCAGGTGCCCGAATGCCTCGCCGTCGATGGGCGAGCGTACCGGCAAGGCGCCGGTGGGGCCTTCGCCGTCGCGCCACGGCGGCGTCAGCCCGATGGCCTGCCAGCAGGCCGCGAATTCCTTTGCTTTCATACCGTTGCCTCTTGAAGCGGATGACGGGTGTAGTGTCGGCCGAAACGGTTGGCCAGGAAAGTGTCCAGCGCCATCGCCTCTTGCGGCACGAAGCCGGCCTGCGGCAGTTCGCCGTTGGCCACCAGGTCCAGCGCGGTGCAGATGCCGGCCGCCGTGGTGAGCTGGATCGCATTGACGTGGCCGGCAGCCGTATCCGCGCCGCCGATGCGCACCGAGAACGACGCCTGCGTCAGCGGCCCGCGCCCACCTTTGCCGCCGCCCGCGGCATAGCCGGTGGCGTTGGCGAACACGATCACCACGTCCTGCTGCGTGGCGGGGATCGCGCTCTCGAAGATTTCCCGCATCCAGTCGCGGCGCTCGCGCAGGCGCAGGTCGTTGAGCAGCAGCTTCATCACCGCGCAGTGGCCCGGATAGCGGATCGACTTGTAGTCCACGTCGCGCGCCCGGCCCGCCAACGTCTCGGGCAAGGTGCCAAGCCCTCCTGAAGTATTAAAGGCCTCGTACTCGATGCCGTCCAGCGCGAAGCTCTCCAGCCCTTCCAGCGCCGGCACTTCCACGCGGCGCCCGTCGACGATGGCCTCGCACGGGTTGCAGTATTCGTTGATCAGCCCTTCCGTGCTCCAGGTCAGGTTGTACTTGAGCGCATTGCTCGGGTAGCGCGGCAGCGCGCCGACGCGCAACTTCAGGTCGAGCAGTTCGCCGCCGCCGCGCAGGAAGCGCTGGGCCAGGTCATTGCCGACCACGCCGATAAAGCCGGGGGCCAGCCCGCATTGCGGCATCAGCACGGAGCGCGCGCCATCGGCCAGGCGGCGAATGGCGTGGGTGGCGGCAACGTCTTCGGTCAGGTCGAAGTAATGTACGCCCAGGCTGGCCGCTACCGTGGCCACGCCGACCGCGGCGTGGAACGGCAGCGCGTTGAGCACGGCATCTGCGCCGCCGAGCAGCCAGGCGCAATCCTGGGTCTGGTCCGGGTCGCCGACACGCACGGCGATGCCTTCAGGCATGCCCTCGAGATGGGTGGGCTCGCGGTCGACCAGGGTCACGCGGTAGTCGCCGCTGTCATGCAGCATGACCGCGATGGTGCGGCCGATCTTGCCCGCGCCCAGCACGACCACGCGCATCGGCGTTTGCCGCGGCGTGCGCGCGGCGGTGGCGGCCGGAGTGACGGTACCTGGGTTGCCGGGCTGGGTGGTGAGTGCCGCGGCTTGGGTGTTCTGTCCAGTTTGGTCCAGATGGCCGGTTGGAATTTTGTAGGTCATGATGTCCCTCGTGGATCGCGAATGGAAGTTCCGTGACTGAAGTATGGTTGCGACCACAGTCAGAATGAAGGGACAAGATTGACGAAAGAGCCTCACAATCGAACGATTCGACGAAAATAACAGTCGAATCGACGAAATGCCCTTTCGCAGCCCTCGTTCAGCCGCATCCCCCGCCGCCCATGACCGACCTCGACCAGACCGACCGCCACCTGCTCTCCCTGCTGCAGGCCAACGCGCGCGAGAATGCCGCCAACCTCGCGCGCAAGCTCGGCATTGCCCGCACCACCGTGGTGGCCCGCATCGCGCGGCTGGAGCGCGAAGGCGTGATCGCCGGTTACGGCGTGCGGCTAGGCCAGCAGATGGAGGACAACGCCATCCTGGCGTTCTGCGGCATGTCGGTGATGCCGAAGAGCGCACCGGCGGTGGTGCGGGCGCTGCAGCGCTTTCCCGAAATCGAGGAGCTGAACTCGGTCAGCGGCCCGGTGGACTACATGGCGGTGATCCGCTGCGACACCCATGCCCGGCTGGACAAGCTGCTGGACGAAATCGGCGCGCTGGACGGCGTCAACCACACCACCACCTCGATCGTGCTGGCACGCAAGATCGACCGGCGCCGCGCCGCGGGCTGAGCCAGCGGCGCGCGCGGAAAAGGCTTATGCTGCACAGCTTGGCAGCCAGCCCGGCCAACCGGACACCCCGGAAAACCATCCAGATCAGGAGAGCAAGACCATGAGCAATCGCATTCGAGTCGCCGTGGGCGGCGTGACCGGCTGGGCCGGCGGCGAACTGGCGCGCGGCGTGGCCACGCGGATGACATGACGCTGGTGGCCGGGCTGTCGCGCGGCGCGGCTGGCCAGACCCTGGCGGCGCTGACCGCGCACAAGGGCACGCCCGGCGTGGCGGTGGCCAGCATCGACGAGCTGGCGCAGGGCGCCTTCGACGTTTATGTGGAATACACCAAGCCGGACATTGCCAAGCGCAACATCCTGCAGGCGCTGGCCAAGGGCGCGCACGTGGTGGTGGGCACGTCCGGGCTATCCGACGAGGACTATGCCGAGATCGACGCCGCCGCGCGCCAGGCCGGGCGCGGCGTGCTGGCCTGCGGCAACTTTGCCATTACCGTGGTGCTGCTGCAGAAGTTCGCCGAGATGGCCGCGCGCCACCTGGAGCACTGGGAAATCATCGACTACGCCAAGGCCGGCAAGATCGACGTGCCCTCCGGCACCGTGCGCGAGCTGGCGTATCGCCTGGGACAGGTCCGCGAAGCCAAGCAGGTGGTGCCCATCGACCAGGTCAAGGGCCCCCAGGAAACGCGTGGCGCAACGATGTCCGGCAGCCAGGTGCACGCCGTGCGACTGCCGGGCTATCAGTTGGGCGTGGAGGTGATCTTCGGCGCCGACGGGCAGCGCCTGCATCTGAAGCACGAGTCCGGCGACGGCTCAAAGCCGTATGTGTCGGGCGCCCTGCTGGCGATCCGCAAGGTGCATACCTTGACCGGGCTGGTGCGCGGTCTGGACAAGGTGATGGAAGGGCTTTGAGGACTTTGCGGACTTTGCGGCGTGCGCAGCGCCGCAAAGCCACAAACGCTACCAGCTGCCTTCCTTCCCCTTTTTCTCCCCGGCCTTGCCGCTCGGCGCCGCTTGCGGCGCCGACGCCGCCTTGGGGTTGAGCTGTTCCGCCATCGCGCTGTCCTGGTTGGCCATCAGCACGCGGGCCTGGGGCAGCAGCAGCTCGATGGTGCCGGTGGCGGGATCCTCCGGAATGGCATAGAGCTCCACGGTCAGCGGTTTTTTCATCCAGCCGGCATGCACGCTGGTGATGGGCTGGCCGGCCTTGTCCTTCATCTTCGTCTGCTCGGAGCGGAACGGCTTGCCGTAGCGCGCGGTGAGACTGTCCACCACGTCTTTCTCGGAGCGGACGCCGTCGGTTGGCACGATCACGCCGACCAGGGCGTTGCGGTCGACAAAGGCCACCACGTGGGGACCGTCCATGAAGGCGGGCCGCTTGTCGCGCGGCACGCCAACCTGGCGCATCACGCCGTCGCCACGCACTTCAACACACAGGGCGGTCACGTCGCGGCCGTCTGGGGTGCGCTTGTCGGCGCAATCGGGCAGCGTGGGCAGCGGGCTGCCAATCTCCAGGCTATCCAGCATCGGCGCCAGCTTGTCGGCGGCGCCATCCTTGGGGGCAGCGCCGGCCCAAGGCGAAATCAGCAGCAAGCTGGCAACGGCCAGCCCGGCGAGGGGGTATTTCATCCAGACTCCTGAGAAAAGCTCCAGGTTGGAGCACCCCCTGCGCGCGTGGTTCCTGCCACCCGCCACAAGATGGCATGGCAGGCACATTGCCGGGGGTTAATGCGTCATATTCATCACTGCGTTGGCCATGACCGCCAGCAACACCAGCATCAAGCCCCACAGCATCAGGCGCGGCACCCGGCTGGGCGGCAACTGCCGCCGCGGCGAGCGCGCCGACGACGGTAACGGCGCGCGCGGGCGGGTATGGCCATGCAGGCCGCGCGTATGCCAGACGGTGTCCGGCCCGAGGTCGCGCAAAGCGGTGCTTTCCTTGCTATGGGACTTCTGCGGCTGCGGGCGTGATGCGGCGTCAATGCCCGACGGTCGTCTTGTGGCCATCTGTGCTCCCCGGTTCGTGGTGCCGGCGCGGATCCTCCTGTGCCGCCGGTACACAGCGCCGGGTGCATGGCCCGGGCGCCGCCCATGGTAAGACAAAGCGGCACCCGGCACCATGGCCACGGCTCTTTATGTGGCGGGGGCCACTTTGCGCGTGGCTGCCAGGGCTTCGCGCCGGAAGGCATGGCCCACGTGGTGATAGAACGGGTGCGGGCAGAACTGGCGCGCCAGGAACGAGGCCAGCAGCGACGCCGCCAGCAGGAACAGGGTGAGGTCCTGCGAGCGCGTCATCTCCATCACGATCACGCTGGCGGTGATGGGCGCCTGGGTGGCGGCAGCCAGGAAGGCGGCCATCGACACCAGCGCCAGGACGCGCGGCTCTGTCATGCCGCCGAAGAGGTGGCCGACCCAGTCCGCCACATTGGCGCCGATGCCGGCACCGATAGCCAGCGAGGGGGTGAAGATGCCACCGGGAATGCCCGCGAAATACGAGACCACGGTCGCCGCCAGCTTGGCCACGCCGAACCACAGCGTGGCGTGCGGCTCGCCATTGATCAGGCCGGCGGCCTGTTCGTAGCCGGTGCCAAAGGTGGCGCCCCCGGTGGACCAGCCGATCACCGCGGCCACCAGGCCGCACAGGAAGGCCACCAGCACGGGATGCTGCAACGGCCAGGCGCGCAGCCGCGCCGGCATCAGCGCGGGCACGCCGCCGATCAGCAGCTTGGCAAACAGGCCGCCCAGCACGCCGTTGACCAGGGCGCACAGCAGTACCGGCCCCCAGGCATCGTGCAGTGCGAGGATCGGCGTCTTGACGCTGAAATAGGGATTGTTGCCAAGGATCGCCAGCGAGAGAAAGCCGGCGGTCAGCACCCCCGACAACACCAGCCGGTCCCAGCGCACGGCTGTACCGCGGCCGAGCTCCTCGATGGCGAACACCACGCCCGCCAGCGGCGTATTGAAGGCGGCGGCCAGCCCCCCGGCGGCGCCGGCGGCGATCAGCGCGTTGGGATGAAAGCCGATGCGAAAGCGCAGCTTTTCCTGGCACCAGCGCCCCCAGGCGAGCATGGCCGCGGCGCCCACCTGCACCGACGGCCCCTCGCGGCCGATGGAGGCGCCCGCCAGAAGGCCGCCGGTGGTCAGCAGCACTTTCCACATGGACTGGCGGAACGACACCAGCAGGGTCTGCGCCGGCCCCGCCGGAGGCAGGCCGAACGCGGCGATCACCTGTGGGATGCCGCTGCCACGCGCCTGCGGCGCCAGGCGGATCGTGAGCCAGCGCAGCGCGGCCAGCCCGAGGGGCAGCAGCACGAAGGCCAGCCAGGGCGTGGCGGCCGCCAGCTGCGCGTTCCAGCGCAGGGCCACCTCGGCAATCCACGCGAAGATCAGGGAGAACAGCGCCACGCCGCCGGCGCCGCACATGAAGACGGCGTAGCGCAGGGTGGTGCGGGAGATACGCCACATCTGGCGCGACTTGCGGCCCGCGGCCATGCGGGCGCGACGGCGCAGCGCGCGCAGCCGGTCGCGGTCGGAGGCGCGCTCGGAAACGCGGTCGGAAGCGTTGCCAGGATCGGACGGCTCGGGACCTTGGCTGTGATTTGGCGTGACGTCGTTCATGGAGCGGCAGGCGTGGGCGAAGAAATGCCGTGACCAGCCCGAGGGCCGGAATCATCACGGCGTGATGGAACTATACGCCGATCGCCTCCAGGCATGCCGCGCACAAAGCGCGCACCAGACGCCCTCCACTCAGTCCAGGCTGATGCTGTTGGCGCGGATGACCTTGCCCCAATGCTCGCGATCCGCCTCCACGTAGCGGTCGATCTCGGCCTGGCTGCGCGGCGGCTGGATCACCAGACCCAATGCGCTGAAGGTCGCCCGGAAGTGCGGATCCTTGAGGACCTGCGCGGCTGCGGCCTGCAGCTTTTCCACCACGTCCGGCGGCGTCTGCGCCGGCACGGCGAGCCCGAACCAGGTTGCGGCCTGGAAGTTGGGATAGCCGCCTTCGGCCACGGTCGGTACATTGGGCAGCACTTCCAGCCGGGTGCGGCCGGTGACCGCCAGCGCGCGCAGCTTGCCGCCCTTGATGTGCGGCAGCGAGGTGCTGACCACGTCCACCATCAGTTGCACATCGTTGGCGAGCAGCGCCGAGAGCGCCGGCGCGCTGCCGTTGTACGGCACATGGGTGACCGAGATCCCGAGCTCGGTCTTGAGCATTTCGGTGGCGAGCTGCAGCGCGTTGCCCAGGCCGACCGAGGCGTAGTTGAGCTTGCCGCCGCTGGCCTTGGCGTAGGCCGCGAACTCGCGGATGCTGGTCGCCGGCACCTGGCTGTTGGTCACCACCACCAGCGGCGCCTCGGCACCAACGGTAAAGATCCGGAAGTCGCGCGGCGGATCGTAGGCGATCTTCTTGTAGAGCATGGGGTTGAGCACCATGCTGCCGTTGGTGGCCAGCACCATGGTGTAGCCGTCGGCGGGCGCGCGCGCCACGCTTTGCGTGCCGATCATGGTGGCGGCGCCAGGGCGGTTCTCCACCACCACCGTCTGCTTGAGCACACGGCTCATGCCATCAGCCAGCCCACGCCCGAACTGGTCGGTGGAGCCGCCCGGCGTGTAGGGCACTACCAGCTTGATGGGACGGTCGGGATAGGCGGCAGCCGCGAGTTGCGAACAGGCGAAGAGGGCGGCGCCGGCCCAGGCGCGCCATCCGGTTTTCCAGCTATGCATTGCGTAGTCTCCTTGGTTTTTCTGATGTCTGGTGCCCCGCTCAAACCCGCCGCGTACGCCCTTCCCAGTACTGGTCGCGCAGGCGGCGCTTGGCCAGCTTGCCGGTATCGTCGCGCGGCAGCAGCGCCTCCACCACGATGGTGCGCGGCACCTTGAAGCCGGACAGGCGCTGGCGCAGCCACTCGATGATGGCCCCCTCCTCCAGCGTGGCCCCCGCCACGGGTTGCACCATGGCCAGCAGGCGCTCGCCGTATTCGTCGTCGGGCGCGCCAAACACCACGCAGTCGGCCACGCCGGGATAGAGCACCAGCTCGTGCTCGATCTCGGCCGGGTAGATGTTCACGCCGCCGGAGATCACCATGTCGGAGGCGCGGTCACAGATAAAGAGGTAGCCGTCCGCATCCAGGTAGCCCATGTCGCCCAGGCTCACCAGGCCGTCGCGGTCGATGGCGCGGCGGGCGGCCTCGTTGTTGCGATAGGTGAAGTCCGGGTAGGCGGGCTGGCGCACATAGACCAGGCCGATCTCGCCGGGCGCGCAGGCAACGCCCTGCGCATCCAGGATGCGCACTTCGCCCTGGTCCACCGGGCGGCCCGCCGTGCCAGGCTTGGCCACGGCGTCGGCGGGGGTGGCCACGGTAATCATGCCGGCCTCGCTCGAAGCGTAGGTTTCGTGGACCACAGGGCCCAACCAGTCCAGCATGGCGCGCTTGACCTCGGGCGCGCACGGCGCGCCAGTCGATGCGACAAAGCGCAGCGAAGACAAGTCGTAACGGGCGCGCACTTCGGGCGGCACCTTGAGCATGCGCACGTACATGATCGGCACCAGGTAGAGCACGTCGATGCGGTGCTTCTCCACCAGCGCCAGCACGTGCTCCGGATCGAAGCGTGCGCACAGCACCAGGCGCTCGCCGAGCTGCAGCGCGTTCTGGATGAACACGCCCGGTGCGCTGTGATACAGCGGCGCGGCCATCAGCGCGCGCGTGCCCTGTACGATGCCCATGGTCTGCGCCACCACCGAGCGCATGCGCGCGAGCTGCTCGGCCAGCATGGTCAGCGGCGGCGCGGCGCGCAGCACGCCCTTGGGGCGGCCGGTGGTGCCGGAGGTGTAGGCCATGTGGCCGCGCGGCGCCACGCGCGGGCCGTCATACGGTTGCTGCGCGGCGAGCCAGCTTGCGTAGTCGGTGGCGCCCGCGGGGCTGCCCTGGCCCGGCGCGGCCACGGCCAGCACCTGCACGCTTGCGGGCACCACGGCGCGCACGCCGTCCAGCAGGTCGGCGCCGACGATCAAGGCGCAGGCGCCGCTGTCGGTCAACAGGAAGCGGATTTCCTCGGCGGTGAAGTGCCAGTTGATCGGGCAATAGTAAGTGCCGGCCGTGCGGCAGGCGTGCACGATATCGGCAAAGACCGGGTCATTGCGCAGCAGCACCGCGACCACGTCGCCTTCGGCCAGGCCGAGCGCGCGCAGGCCGCCGGCCAGGCGCGCGCCGCGCTCACTCAGTTCGGCGCCGGTACGGTGGGTGTCTTCAAACCAGAGGTCAGCGGCCATCAGTTGTCTCCAGCCTGGCTAGGCTTGGTGGTAGGGGTGGTCGGGGTCGGTGCGTTGACAGTGCGGCCGGCACGATCGGCCGCGTTCCTGGCCGCGATGCGCTCACGCGCGGCTTGCCACTCGGCATCGCCCCAATCCAGGTACTGCTTGAAATAAGCGCCGTTGGCGAGGTAATCGCCACCATCCAGCGCAATGGTCTGTCCGTTGATCCAGGAGTTGTCGCGGGCCAGCAGGAAGGCGGCCAGGTTGCCGATATCCTGCGGCTGGCCGATGCGGCCCGTGGGGTTCTGGCCGCTCATGGCGTCTTGCTGCGAGTCCTGCGGGCGCAGGCGCGAGCCCGCGCCTTCGGTCGGGATCACGCCCGGCGCGATGGCGTTGCAGCGGATGCCGTGGCGACCCCACTCCACGGCCAGCGACTTGGTCATTGCATCCACGCCCGCCTTGGACATGGCAGAGGGCACCACGAAGGGCGAGCCGGTCCAGACCCAGGTCACGACGATGGAGAGCACCGAGCCAGGATGGCCGTCGCGGATCCAGCGCTTGCCCACGGCCTGCGTGGTGTAGAAGGTGCCGCGAAAGACGATGTCGGAGATGGCGTGGAAGGCGTTGGGCGACAGGTCCTCGGTGCGGCTGATGAAGTTGCCTGCGGCGTTGTTGACCAGGCAGTCGAGCGGGCCGTGCCGGGTCCAGATGGTCTCGATCATGGCGTCGACGGCAGCCGCGTCGCGGATATCCACCGCGTGGGTCACGACCTTGGTGCCGTGCTGGTGGCGCAGCATCTCGGCGGCCTCGTCCAGCACCGCCAGCCGGCGCCCACACAGGTGCAACTCTGCCCCCAGCCCGGCCAGGCGCTCGGCCATGATCAGGCCCAGCCCGGTGCCGCCACCGGTGATCAGCACGCGCTGGCCGGCGAAAAGATCGTTCTTGAACATGGTGTCTCCTGCTTGTTGTAGGGCGGCGTGGCGCCTGCCTGGCCCCGTCGTGGCAATCCGCCAGGGCATGGTCACTGTAGCCCCGGTTCCCGGCATCGACAATTCCCTCGTGGAAACTCACAATGTTGCATCAGACGCGACAATTCTCCATGGAATCCCGGATGGACCTCAACCTGATCCAGGCCTTCGTCGACATCGTCGAGGCCGGCAATTTGTCCGAGGCGGGCCGGCGGCGCGGCGTCACGCGCTCGCAGGTCAGCCGCCAGCTGCGCGAGCTGGAGCACCAGGCCGGCGCGCAGTTGCTGCGCCGGACCACGCGCCGGCTGGAGCTGACCGAGCCGGGGGGCGCGCTCTACCAGCACGGCCTGCGCATCCTGCAGGAAGTGGCGGCGGCCCAGGCGGAGATCGACAGCTTGGGCACCACCCTGCGCGGCCATGTGCGGGTGAGCGTGCCGACCGGGCTGGGCGACACCTTCCTCGCGCCGCTGCTGCTGGAATTCACCGGGCGGCATCCCGGCATCTCGCTGCGGGTGTTCTTTGCCAACCGCGTGGTGGACCTGATCGCCGCGGAGATCGACGTGGCGCTCAAGGTCACCTCGCAGCCACCGCTGGACCACGTGGCGCGCGACATCTGCGCCATCGACTGGCAGCTCTGCGCCTCGCCCGGCTACCTGGCGCGCCACGGCCCGCTGCTAACCCCGGCCGACCTGGCGCGCTGCCAGTTCCTGTGCCCGCCCTACCCCGCGCGGCGCTTCGTGCTCACGCTCAACCGCGGCGAGCAGCGCGAGGAAGTGGAACTGAGCCCGCACCTGCAATCCGAGCATTTCCCCTTCCTGATGCGCGCGGTACGCGACGGCCACGGCGTGGGCCTGCTGCCCGTCTACGCCGGCTGGGACGATGTGCGCGAAGGCCGCCTGGTGCCGGTGCTGACCGGATGGAAACCGGAA
The DNA here is from genome assembly GCF_044627735.1 of Cupriavidus sp. CuC1. Taxonomy (NCBI): domain Bacteria; kingdom Pseudomonadati; phylum Pseudomonadota; class Betaproteobacteria; order Burkholderiales; family Burkholderiaceae; genus Cupriavidus; species Cupriavidus sp. CuC1. The sequence goes on from NZ_JBIUHC010000003.1 coordinate 21,479, forward strand.
GGATTGGGCAGCCGGCTCTACATCATCACCACACCCAACCTGCATCCGTCGATGGCCACGCGCGCCTTGATCGACTTCCTGCGCGAGCGGATTCCGGCGCTGGATGTCTTCAGCGGCCCGGGCGATGCCGCTTTGTGCGCACCCTGATCCGCTTTGGCGCGGGTCTCCCCGCACGCCACTCGCAGCACGCCAGCGAACTTTCAAAGTGCAAGTTAAGATACGCCGGAACCGCTGGCTTGCAAAATGCAAGTAAAAAATCCGAGCCAACCCTGCAAGCCGCGCGAAAGGAGACCATGGGACATACCGACTTTGCCAGCATGCCTTGCCCGATTGCCCGCTCGATGGCGGTACTGGGCGAGCGCTGGGCCATTCTTTTGTTACGCGAGGCGTTCTACGGCAGCACCCGCTTTGACGAATTCCAGCGCCACCTGGGCATCGCGCCCAACATCCTCAGCGCGCGCCTCAAGACGCTGGCGGAACACGGCATGCTGGAGCGTGTGCCAGCACCCGACAGCGCGCGGCACGTCTACCACCTCACAGAAAAAGGCCGCGACTTCTTCCCCGCCTTCGTGGCGCTGAAGGCCTGGGCCGACCGCTGGATGACCGACGAGCGCGGCCCGCTCACCTTGCTGCAGGACAAGCACACCGGCGCGGAGATCGCCACGCCGGCGCTGGCCCGCCCGGACGGCAGCCCGCTGACGCTGGACGACCTGCGCGTGGCCCCCGGCCCGGGCGCGGGCGGCTATCTGCGGCGGCGCTTTGGCGCCGCTGCCGACCCGCAAGCCACGAACGACCCGCTGACGGAAGAATCGGTGTCCAGCCATGAGTGAGCCGCAAGCCAATCCCATGGCCGCAGCCGCGATGGCGCCGGCCGCAGGCACGGCCGCACCCATTGCCACCCCCATTGCCACCCCCACACACCCGCTGATGCGCGAACTGATGCGCCGCATCCTGGTGCTGGCCGCGCCCACCAGCCTGATCGCCTTGCTGCAGGCCGGCGCGCAACTGATCGAGACCTGGCTGGCGGCACGCCAAGGCACGGCGGCGCTGGCGGGCTGGGCGGTGGTGCTGCCATTTGCCTTGCTGCTACAGCAGATGTCCACCGGCGCCATGGGTGGCGGCGTGGCAGCGGCCATCGCCCGCGCGCTGGGCGCGAACAAGCGCGAGGAAGCCTCGTCGCTGGTGCTGCACGCGCTCATCATCGCGCTCACGGCGGGCCTGGCGTTTGCCGTGGCGATGGCCGGCTTCGCGCACGGCATCCTGGGCGCGGTGGCGGGGCAGACCGCGGCCGACGCGGCCGCCACGTATGCGATCTGGCTGTTCGGCGCCGGCGCGGTGCCGGCCTGGCTGGCCAACACGCTGGCATCGGTGCTGCGCGGTGGTGGCCGCCATGCGCTGGCGGCGCGGGTGCTGTCGCTGATGTGGATCGTCTTCCCGGTGCTGGCCTGGACGCTGGCCGAACCGGTGGGCATGGGCCTGGCCGGCATCGGCGCGTCGCTGGCGGCGGTGTCGTGGGCGGCAGCGCTGGCCATGGCCTGGGTGGTGCTGCGGGGCGGCGCGGGGTTCGTGCCGATGCTGCGGATCCGCCCGTCGCGCGCGCTGTTCACCCGCATCCTGTCGGTGGGGCTGGTGGCCTGCGCGCTGGCCTCGGTAGCCAACCTGTCCACCATCCTGGTGACCGCACAGCTGCGCCACTACGGCACCGCCGCAGTAGCCGCTTACGGCATCTCGGCGCGGCTGGAGTTCCTGATGATTCCGCTGGCGTTCGGCGTGGGCTCGGCGCTGACCGCGCTGGTGGGCCTCTCGGTGGGCGCGGGCGACTGGGCCACCGCGCGCCGCACGGCGTGGGCCGGTGCGTTGATGGCACTGGCGCTGGCCGGTGCGGTCGGTGCCGTGGTGGGGCTGGCGCCGGATACCTTTGTCGGGTTCTTCACCAAGGATGCCGAGGTGGCCAGCATCGCCGCGCGCGCGCTGTCCTGGGTAGCGCCGGCCTTCGGCGGCTTCGGGCTGGGCATGGCGCTGTATTTTGCGTCGATGGGCGCCGGCCGCATGGGCTGGCCGATCGCGGCCGGCATCTCGCGCATCGCGCTGGCCGCCGGCGGCGGCTGGGTGCTGGCCAATGTCGCGGGCATGGGCCTGGACGGGCATTTCCTGGGCGTGGCGCTTGGCATCACTGCCTACGGCGTGGTGACGGCGTTCGGCGTGCGCGACGCTAACTGGTCGGCGCGCTGAGGCTGAGGCGGGCGGCGAATCGCGGCGAGCTGCGCATCTTGCTTCGGTGGGTTCGGCCATGCAGCTAAAACACGGCTTGGGTCTTGAATGTGCCTGGCGGCAGCCTCAGCTACGTACCTCTTGCATGGCGCGGCGAAAAAGCGACGCCAAACGGACATTGAGCGACAACAGGCGCACGGGCACGGAAGGCCTGCCTTTCACCTGCGGTTCCGCCTGCATCGCGGCGCTGGAATGCACTAAAACAAAACTGGACGCGGGAATGTTCCTGGCGTTCGCTCTCCTGGAGGTGGCATGCCCCCTCGCACCACCGTTTTCGTCGCGGCCATCGTGGTTGGGCTGTTGCATGGCTACATCGGCCTGCGCCTGCTACCCGACCTGCCCGTATCCTATGTCGTCAAGGCACTTGCCGTGGCGTGGCTGGCGCTATCCTGGCCGCTGATCCCAGCCGGCCTGCTGGCGCGGCGCCTGGACCAGCCGTGGTCCGATGCGCTTACCTGGGTGGGCATGCTGGCAATGGGCTTCTTCTCCTCGCTGCTGGTGCTGACGCTGACACGCGACGTGGTGCTGCTGGCAAGCGCCGTCGCAAGCTGGCAGCCGGACTGGCTGCTGCCCCGCACCGCGGTGGCGGTGCCAGTGCTCGCGCTGCTGGTCACCGCGCTGGGGCTGTTCAATGCGCGGCGGCTGGCGCAGGTGGTGGAGGTGGAAGTGCCGATCGCCGGCCTGCCAGACTCGCTGCACGATTTCACCATCGTGCAGATCAGCGATATCCACGTCGGCCCCACCATCAAGCGCGCCTACCTGGAGCGCATCGTGGCGCGCGTCAACGGGCTGCGGCCGGACGCCATCGCCATCACCGGCGACCTGGTCGACGGCACTGTGCGCGAGCTGGCGCCGCACACCGCGCCGCTGGGCGATCTGAAGGCGCGCCATGGCACGTTCTTCGTCACCGGCAACCACGAGTACTACGCCGGCGCCGAGCCGTGGATCATCGAGCTGCGCAGGCTGGGCCTGCGCGTGCTGATGAACGAGCATGTGGTGATCGGCGAGGATGAGGAAGCGCTGGTGCTGGCCGGCGTGACCGACTACTCCGCCCACCGCTTCGACGAAAGCCACCGCAGCGACCCGGCGCGCGCGCTGGACGGCGCGCCGGCGGTGGTGGCAGCGCGCGTGCTGCTGGCGCACCAGCCGCGCACCGCGCCAGCCGCTTCCACCGCCGGCTTCGACCTGCAGCTTTCCGGGCATACGCACGGCGGCCAGTTCTGGCCCTGGAACCTGTTCGTGCCGATGCAGCAGCCCTATACCGCCGGGCTCAACCGGCATGAGGCAATGTGGGTGTATGTGAGCCGCGGCACCGGCTACTGGGGGCCGCCCAAGCGCTTTGGCGCGCCCTCGGAGATTACGAAGCTGCGGCTGGTGCCCAAGGCAGGGCCGCCGCGCAACGCGAACCTGGCGTAAAGATCGGGCGGGCGAAAGAGAAAGGGCCCCGCGCGAGCGGGGCCCTTGTCCTTTGTTGGCGCGCAACCGTACGCCGCCTTCCGATCCTGCTTATCGCACGATAGGCTTGTAACGAATACGCTTGGGCTTGGCACCCTCTTCACCCAGGCGGCGCTTCTTGTCCGCCTCGTATTCCTGGTAGTTGCCCGGGAAAAACTCCACGTGCGACTCGCCCTCGAAGGCCAGGATGTGAGTGGCGATCCGGTCCAGGAACCAGCGATCGTGGGAGATCACCATCACGCAACCAGCGAACTCCAGCAGCGCGTCTTCCAGCGCGCGCAGCGTTTCCACGTCGAGGTCGTTCGACGGTTCATCGAGCAGCAGCACATTGCCGCCGGAGATCAGCGTCTTGGCCAGGTGCAGGCGCCCGCGCTCGCCGCCCGAGAGCGTGCCCACGTGCTTCTGCTGGTCGGAGCCCTTGAAGTTGAAGCGGCCGATGTAAGCGCGCGACGGCGTTTCGTAGCGGCCAACCGTCAGCACGTCGGCACCGCCGGAGATCTCTTCGAACACGGTCTTGCTGCCGTCGAGCGCATCGCGGCTCTGGTCCACGTAGGCCATCTTCACGGTCGGGCCGACCTTGATCTCGCCGCTGTCCGGCTGTTCCTTGCCGGTGAGCATGCGGAAGAAGGTCGACTTGCCGGCGCCGTTGGGGCCGATGATGCCGACGATGGCGCCGGGCGGCACCTTGAAGCTGAGGTCGTCGATCAGCAGGCGCTCGCCGTAGGCCTTGCTCACGCCGTTGAACTCGATCACCTCGTTGCCCAGGCGCTCACCTGCCGGAATGAAGATTTCCTGGGTTTCGTTGCGCTTCTGGTATTCCTGGCTGTTCAGTTCGTCAAAGCGCGCCAGACGCGCCTTGGACTTGGCCTGTCGCCCCTTGGGGTTCTGCCGCACCCATTCCAGTTCCTTGTGCAGCGCCTTCTGGCGGGCCGACTCGCTCGATTCTTCCTGTTTCAGTCGCGCTTCCTTCTGGTCCAGCCAGGAGCTGTAGTTGCCCTTCCAGGGAATGCCTTGGCCACGGTCCAGCTCCAGGATCCACTCGGCCGCGTTGTCAAGGAAGTAGCGATCGTGGGTCACCGCCACCACGGTGCCGGGGAAGCGCGTGAGGAACTGCTCCAGCCATTCCACCGATTCCGCATCCAGGTGGTTGGTCGGTTCGTCGAGCAGCAGCATGTCGGGGCGCGACAACAGCAGGCGGCACAGCGCCACGCGGCGCTTCTCGCCGCCCGACAGGTTGCCCACCTTGGCTTCCCACGGCGGCAGGCGCAGCGCGTCGGCTGCGATCTCCAGCTGCAGCTCGGCGTTGTTGCCGTCGCTGGCCGCCAGGATGGCTTCGTACTTGGCCTGGTCCGCTGCCAGCGCGTCGAAATCCGCATCCGGCTCGGCATAAGCCGCATAGATCTCGTCGAGCTTCTTGCGGGCTTCGAACACGCCGCCCAGCGCTGCTTCCACCGACTCGCGCACGGTTTGCTCGGGATCCAGCTGCGGCTCCTGCGGCAGGTAGCCGATGTTCAGGTTGGGCATGGGCGTGGCTTCGCCTTCGATTTCCTTGTCGAGGCCCGCCATGATCTTCAGCACGGTCGACTTGCCCGAGCCGTTCAGGCCCAGCACGCCGATCTTGGCGCCCGGGAAGAAGGACAGGGAAATGTCCTTGAGAATGTGACGCTTGGGCGGGACGATCTTGCCCACGCGGTTCATGGTGAAAACGTACTGTGCCATGCGGATCCGGGTGAAATTGGGAGGAATCGGCCAAGTGTAGCAAAGCCGGTCCGCACAAGGCCCTTCATGACGCCCCTGAGGACGCCTTCCGGGCGCGCGGCGCGGCGCTCGGCGTGCCGGCTGCGCGCTTGCGCGTGCGGGTCAGGCTGGAGGTCAGGCGGCGGTAAGCGATGTCCATATGCCGCTGCATGACCGCGCGCGCCAGCTCCGGATCCTTGCCGCGCAGCGCCGCCAGCACTTCACGGTGCTCGGCGATGGCCTGTGCCCAGACCTCGGGCGTCTCGAAGTGGCTGTTCAGCTGATCGAACAGCGGCCCGAGGCGCAGGTCGAAGAGCCGGCGCACCACGCCCACCAGCACGCTGTTGCCGGTGGCTTGCGCCACCCGCACATGGAACAGGCGATCCGCATCGAGCGGCTTGATGCCGGCGGCAGCTTCGGCGGCCATCTGCGCAATGGCCTCCTCGATCGCGTCGAACTGGGCCTTGCGCCCGCTCCTGGCCGCCAGCGCGGCGACCTCGCCTTCCACCAGCGCACGCGCGCGAATCAGCTCGAGCGGCCCTTCCTCGCCGGACAGGTCGAAGCCGGCGTCGACGGATGACGGCGGCTCGCACACGTAGATGCCGGAGCCCATCCGCACTTCGATATAGCCCTCGACCTCGAGCGCGATCAACGCCTCGCGCAGCGATGGGCGGCTGACGCCGAGCTGCACCGACAAATCCCGCTCCGCCGGCAGGCGCGAGCCCACCGGAAACTCGCCGGCCTGGATCAGCGTGCGCAGCTGGGCGCTGATCTGGCGGTACAGGCGTTGCGGTTCGATCGAATGGATAGGCATGTGCGGCCCGAGCGTCTGGCGAAATTGGTTTGACCATTTGTCCAGCCGGCTGGAGTCTAGGCAGCGCGCTAGCGAATGTCCAGGCGGATTCATCGCGCGCTGCAGCATGCGCTGCGGCATCGGTAAAGACCACTAATTGGTAATACCAGTTTACCTGTCCAGACTCGTGAACTAGACTCCGCTCACTCGGCATGCATGCGGCAAGGCAGTGCAATTGGTCGTGGGCATCCGTATCTGCAGCGCACAATAAAGCGGGCATCAGCACACGTAGCGCCTACGCGCCAGCCGTCGCTACGCGGCCCCCGCGAAAACGCAGGAGACCCGAGTGAACGACGACAAGCCGACGCCCCCCACGCGCCGCAGTCAAGCCTGGTTTGGCCGCCTCGACCGCGATGGCTTCATCTATCGCTCATGGCTCAAGAACCGCGGCATCCCCCACGACCAGTTCGATGGCCGTCCGGTCATCGGCATCTGCAACACCTACTCCGAGCTCACGCCCTGCAACTCGCATTTCCGCACGCTGGCCGAACAGGTCAAGATCGGCGTGTGGGAAGCCGGCGGCTTTCCGCTTGAATTCCCGGTGATGTCGCTCGGCGAAACCATGCTGCGCCCCACCGCCATGCTGTTCCGCAACCTGGCGAGCATGGACGTGGAGGAATCGATCCGCGGCAACCCGATCGATGGCGTGGTGCTGCTGATGGGCTGCGACAAGACCACGCCTGCGCTGATGATGGGCGCGGCCTCGTGCGACCTGCCCACCATCGGCGTCTCCGGCGGCCCGATGCTGAGCGGCAAGTTCCGCGGCGGCGAGCTGGGCTCCGGCACCGATGTGTGGAAGATGTCGGAAGAAGTGCGGGCCGGGCAGATGTCGCAGGAAGACTTCTTCGAGGCCGAGAGCTGCATGCACCGCTCGCACGGCCACTGCATGACGATGGGCACCGCGTCGACCATGGCCAGCATGGTGGAGGCGCTGGGCATGAGCCTGCCCGGCAACGCGGCGATTCCCGCGGTGGATGGCCGCCGCAACGTGCTGGCGCGGGCTTCCGGACGCCGTATCGTGGAGATGGTGAAGGACAACCTGGTGATGTCGAAGATCCTGACCCGGGACGCGTTCGAGAATGCGATCCGTGTCAACGCGGCCATCGGCGGCTCGACCAACGCCGTCATCCACCTGCTGGCCATCGCCGGGCGCATCGGCGTCCAGCTCAAGCTGGAGGACTGGGATGCGCTGGGCCACGAGCTGCCATGCCTGCTCGACCTGCAGCCATCCGGGCGCCACCTGATGGAAGATTTCTACTACGCCGGCGGCCTGCCCGCGGTGATCCGCGAACTGCAATCGGTGCTCGCGCAAGACGCGCTCACCGTCAACGGCAAGACGCTGTGGGACAACTGCAAGGACGCGCCCAACTGGAACCGCGAAGTCATCCACGCCTTCGACGCGCCCTTCAAGGACAACGCCGGCATCGCCGTGCTGCGCGGCAACCTGTGCCCCGACGGCGCGGTGATCAAGCCATCGGCCGCCACGCCGGCACTGCTCAAGCACACTGGGCGCGCGGTGGTGTTCGAGAACAGCGAGCACATGCACCAGCGGCTAGACGATGAATTGCTCGACGTCGACGAGACCTGCGTGCTGGTGCTGAAGAACTGCGGCCCGCGCGGCTACCCCGGCATGGCCGAGGCCGGCAACATGCCGCTGCCGCCCAAGGTCCTGCGCAAGGGCATCACCGACATGGTCCGCGTATCGGATGCGCGCATGAGCGGCACGGCTTACGGCACGGTGGTGCTGCACGTGGCGCCGGAAGCCGCCGCCGGCGGCCCGCTCGCGCTGGTGCAGGACGGCGACATGGTGGAGCTGGACGTGGCCGCGCGCAAGCTGCACCTGCATGTCGACGAGGCCGAGCTGCAGCGCCGCCGCGCCGCATGGCAGGCGCCCGCGCTGCCGATGGAGCGCGGCTGGACGCGCCTGTATGTCGAGCACGTGCAGCAGGCCAACCTGGGCGCCGACCTGGATTTCCTGGTAGGCAAGAGCGGCGCCGCCGTACCCAAGGACAACCACTGAGGCGCGCCGTCGCCACACACGGCTTTCCATTCGCGACGCACTGCCGCCCCCGGCATGAACGGGCATAAGCGGCTCACGGAGACACCACCCATGGCATCGGTCCAGATTCGCGGCATCCAGAAATACTTCGGCAGCACGCAGGTCATCCGCGGCGTGGACATCGATATCGCCGATGGCCAGTTCACGGTGCTGGTCGGGCCATCCGGCTGCGGCAAGTCCACGCTGCTGCGCATGATCGCCGGGCTGGAGGAGATCACCACCGGCGAGATCTCCATCGGCGAGCGCGTGGTCAACCGCCTGCCGCCCAAGGAGCGTGACATCGCCATGGTGTTCCAGAACTATGCGCTCTACCCGCATATGACGGTCTACGACAACATGGCCTTCTCGCTCAAGCTCGCCAGGGGCGACAAGGACGAGATCAAGCAAAAAGTGGCCAAGGCCTCGGCCATTCTCGGCCTGGACAGCCTGCTGGAGCGCTACCCGCGGCAGCTCTCGGGCGGACAGCGTCAGCGCGTGGCCATGGGCCGCGCCATCGTGCGCGATCCGCAGGTGTTCCTGTTCGACGAGCCGCTCTCCAACCTGGACGCCAAGCTGCGCGTGCAGATGCGCGCGGAGATCAAGGAGCTGCACCAGCGCCTGCGCACCACTTCGGTCTATGTCACGCACGACCAGATCGAGGCCATGACCATGGGCGACCAGATCGTGGTGATGCGCGACGGCCGCGTGGAGCAGCGTGGCAAGCCGCTCGAGCTCTACGACCATCCCGACAACCTTTTCGTGGCCGGCTTCATCGGCTCGCCGGCGATGAACTTCCTGCCCGGCGTGCTGCGCCTCCAGGGCGGCAATGCCGTGATCGAGTTTCCCGACGGCACGTGCCTGGCCGCCCCCGCGCGCTTGGACCCCAGCGCGGGGACCGACGGCCAGCGCGTGATCTACGGCGTGCGGCCGGAGCACCTGAGCCTGGGCGAGCCCGGCCAGGGCCTGCAGAACCGTGTATCGGTGGTGGAGCCCACCGGCGCCAACACCGAGATCTATTCCCGCTTTTGCGAGACGGAGTTCATCTCGATCTTCCGCGAGCGCCATGAATTCGCGGCAGGCGACATCCTGAGTCTGGTGCCCGACCACCAGCACACGCATCTGTTCGATGCCGATTCAGGCCAGACGCTATTGCGGCGCGGCCCGGCGGCACCGGCGGACGATCCGGGAAGCAGGCATGACCAGCACGGGGCGGAGCCCCTGACCACGGAGGAGACAAAGCGATGAGCACACCGAGCAACTTCACGAGACGCGATTTCCTGGTATCCACGGCGGCGGTTGCGGCCACCACGGCGATCGGCGGCAATGCCTTCGCCGCGCCGGCTGCACTGCAATACAAGCCGGAAGCCGGCGCCAAGCTGCGCGTGCTGCGATGGAAGCGTTTCGTGCAGGGCGATGAAGACCTGTGGAACGCCAACACAAAGAAGTTCACCGAGCTGACCGGCGTCGAGGTACGCGTCGACAACGAAGGCTGGGAAGACGTGCGCCCCAAGGCCGCGGTGGCGGCCAGCGTGGGCAGCGGGCCGGACGTCATCGTCGGCTGGTTCGATGACCCGCAGCAATATCCCGACAAGCTGGTCGACCTGACCGACCTGGCCACCTACCTGGGCGGCAAATATGGCGGCTGGTACGACGTCTGCCGCAAGTATGGGACGCATAACGGCAAGTGGATTGGCCTGCCGCTGGGCGTGGTCGGCAACGCGCTCGTCTATCGCGAGAGCCACATCAAGGCTGCTGGTTTCGACACCGTGCCCAAGGACATCGCCGGCTTCCTCAAGCTGTGCCAGGGCCTCAAGGCCAAGAACACGCCGTGTGGCTTTGCCCTCGGCAAGGCCGTGGGCGACGGCAACAACTGGGCACACTGGCTGCTGTGGTCGCACGGCGGCATGCTGGTCGACAACAAGGGCAAGGTGGTGGTCAACTCGCCTGAGACCTGGGCCGCGCTGGAGTATGCCAAGCAGCTCTACGCCACCTTTGTGCCGGGCACGCTGTCATGGCAGGACCCGTCGAACAACAAGGCCTTCCTCGACGGACAGATCAGCCTGACCGCCAACGGCATCTCGATCTACTATGCGGCCAAGAATTCGAAGGAGCCCAAGCTGCAGGAGATGGCGCGCGACATCCAGCACGCGCACTTCCCGATCGGCACGTCAGGCAAACCCACCGAGCTGATGCAGATCACGCAGATGATGCTGTTCAAATACTCCAAGTATCCGAACGCGGCCAAGGCCTACCTGCAGTTCATGATGGAGCCGGAGCAGTACAACCCCTGGATGGAAGCCGCCATCGGCTACGTCAGCCAGCCGCTCAAGGCCTACGAGGCCAACCCGATCTGGACGGCCGATCCCAAGCACACCGTCTATCGCGACGCCGCCGCGCTGATGCTCGACAACGGCCATGCTGGCCCGCTGGGCACCGCGTCGGCCGCGGCCATGGCCGACTACATCGTGGTCGACATGGTGGCGGAGGCGGCCAGCGGCTCCAAGACGCCCAAGGAGGCGGCGGCGCGCGCGGCGGAGCGGGCGCAGCGATACTACAAGGCGTAGTTGGCCAACTAATGGCCAACGCCTGAAGCGAGACGAGGGCGCGGCAGCACCGCCGCGCCCGCAAAAGCCGAACCCTGCGAGGTGAGCCATGCGAGGTAAACCATGATTTCCCGCCTGTTGAACAACCGCCATGCGCTGGGGCTGCTGTTCATGCTGCCCACCGCGCTGTTGCTGCTGGTCTTCCTGACGTACCCGCTCGGCCTCGGCGTATGGCTCGGCTTCACCAATACCAAGATCGGCGGCACCGGCGAATGGATCGGGCTGTCGAACTACACCTATCTGGCCGGCGACTCGCTCACCCAACTGGCGCTGTTCAATACGATCTTCTACACCGTGGTGGCCAGCGTGGTGAAGTTCGCGCTGGGCCTGTGGCTGGCGCTGCTGCTCAACAAGAACCTGCCGTTCAAGTCCTTCTTTCGCGCCATCGTGCTGCTGCCGTGGATCGTGCCGACCGCACTGTCGGCACTGGCCTTCTGGTGGATCTATGACGCGCAGTTCTCCATCATCAGCTGGACGCTGGTCAAGCTCGGGCTGATCGACCGCTATATCGACTTCCTGGGAGACCCGTGGCTGGCGCGCTTGTCCACCATCGCGGCCAATGTCTGGCGCGGCATTCCCTTTGTCGCCATCTCGCTGCTGGCTGGCTTGCAGACGATCTCGCCCTCGCTGTACGAGGCCGCGTCCATTGACGGCGTGACGCCGTGGCAGCAGTTCCGCTACGTCACACTGCCGTTGCTGACGCCGATCATCGCGGTGGTGATGACCTTCTCCGTGCTGTTCACCTTCACCGATTTCCAGCTGATCTACGTGCTCACGCGCGGCGGCCCGCTGAATGCCACGCACCTGATGGCCACGCTGTCGTTCCAGCGCGCGATTCCCGGCGGCTCGCTAGGCGAAGGCGCGGCGATCGCCACAATGATGGTGCCCTTCCTGCTGGCCGCCATCCTGTTCTCATACTTCGGCCTGCAGCGGCGCGGCTGGCAACAGGGAGGCGACAAATGAAAGCGACGGCCGCAGCTGAGCAGCAGGACACCGCGCAGGGGATGGACTACCTGCAATCGATACCGCGGCGCTGGGTGACCATCTACATCCCGCTGGGCATCTTCGTCTTCGTGCTGCTGTTTCCCTTCTACTGGATGGCGATCACCGCCTTCAAGCCGGACGGCGAACTGCTGATGCGCAGCGCCAACCCCTTCCTGGTGATGGCACCCACGTTCGCCCACTTCAGGAAGCTGCTGTTCGACACGCCCTACCCGGCCTGGCTGCTCAATACCGTGATCGTCTCCACGATCTCCACCTTCGCCTCGCTGGCCGCCAGCGTGCTGGCCGCCTATGCCATCGAGCGGCTGCGCTTCCAGGGCGCGAAGCAGGTCGGGCTGGCGATCTTCCTGGCCTACCTGATCCCGCCCTCGATCCTGTTTATCCCGCTGGCATCGATCGTATTCCAGCTCGGCCTGTTCGATACGCGCTGGGCGCTGATCCTCACCTACCCCACCTTCCTGATCCCGTTCTGCACCTGGCTGCTGATGGGCTACTTCCGCTCCATCCCCTACGAGCTGGAAGAGTGCGCGCTGATCGACGGCGCCACGCGCTGGGAAATCCTGGTCAAGATCATCCTGCCGCTGGCCGTGCCGGGCCTGATCTCGGCCGGCATCTTCGCCTTCACGCTGTCGTGGAACGAGTTTATCTACGCGCTGACCTTTATCTCCTCGTCAGAGGTGAAAACGGTGCCGGTGGGCATCGTCACCGAACTGGTCGAGGGCGACGTCTACCACTGGGGCGCGCTGATGGCGGGTGCATTGCTGGGCTCGTTGCCGGTGGCGCTGATCTATTCGTTCTTCGTCGAATACTACGTATCGGGCATGACCGGAGCGGTCAAGGAATAGGCGGAAAGCCAGCGGACAAGCCGGCGGAAAGCGCAACGGTGCAGAGTGTGAACGCCTGGCAAGGGCAGGTTAAAATGCGCGTTGTTCTGCCGGTTATCGCCGGCACTGCCGAATCACGCCATATTCAAGCCAGATCAGATGAGCCCCAAACCCGCCCGCACCCTCACCTTCAAGTGCAAGAAGTGCACCAAGCCCGTCACGCTGTTTCTGCAGAAGGTGTCCGCCTGCTCGCACATCACGCCGTACCAGGGCTTTTGCAAGTGCGGTGAACTGGTGCGCCACGCCACCGGCGACAAGGACGCCGTGGAGTCCTTCGTCAGCTCCGTCGATGGCAGCTGGGCCCACCATCACCACCATCACCATTGAGCACCCGTAGCATCCCCGTCCCCACCAGCGAGGCCTGGCGCCCCGGCGTCAAGGATCCGCTGCGCTTTCTCAGCGCGTATCCCGACGGCGTGCTCGACCAGGTGCGCCAGATGGTGGCCGCCAACCGCCTGGGCGAGCACCTGGCGAAGAAATACCCCGCGCGGCACACCGTGCAGACCGACCGCGCGCTGTATGACTACACCGCCGAGCTGAAGCAGGAGTTCCTGCGCACCGCGCCGCCGATCCACAAGGTCGCATTCGATGCCAAGATCGACGTGGTGCATCGCGCGCTCGGGCTGCACACCGCCATCTCGCGCGTGCAAGGCGGCAAGCTCAAGGCCAAGAAGGAAATCCGCGTGGCGTCGCTGTTCAAGGAAGCGCCACCTGAATTCCTGCGCATGATCGTGGTGCACGAGCTCGCGCACCTGAAGGAAAGCGATCACAACAAAGCGTTCTACCGCCTGTGCGAATACATGGAGCCGGCGTATCACCAATTGGAATTCGATACGCGCCTGTTTTTGGCGTGGCGCGAGCTGGAATCCAGCTAGACAGAAACACCACGCCATCGCAGGCGCGGCCGGCCCTACTTGCGGCGCGCGGCCACCACTTCGATTTCCACGCGCCAGGCCGTGTTGGCCAGCGCCATCACCTGGAATACGGAGCGCGTCGGCAGGTTGGGCTGCTCCTTGGTGCCGAAGAACTGCGTGTAGCCCTCCATAAAGCCGGCGAAATCCATCTTGTTGTCCTTGGCGGGATCGCCCACCAGGAACACCTGCATCTTCACCACATCACCCAGCCCCAGGCCCAGGCCGGCCAGGCTCTTCTCGATGGACTTGAGTACCCCGACGGTCTGCGCCTTGGTATCGCCGCCATAAGCAAGCGGATTGTCGCGCGGCTGGGTGGCGTCCTGAACCGGCGGGACTTGCCCGGACAGATAGATCGTGGAAACCGTTGTCGGGATCTCGACAGCAGCGGCGATGGGAAACGTGGAATTCGGGATGCGGTGACGAATCACGTCGTCGGCCGCGCGGGCCGCGCCGCCTGCCAGGGCAGACAACGCGCAAAGTGCCAGGAGTGACTGACGAAAGAAGAACGGCATATTGGGTTCCTTGTAATGGATGGGTGCGGCATGGCGCAATGTGTGCCATGCCGCCTGTCGCTTGGCAACGCATTCAGCGCTGAACTCAGCGCCGGAGCTTCGCGACGTTTTCCGCGGTGATGGCATCGGTGTACTGGTTGCCGAAATGCGTGCGCACGTAGCCCACCACGGCGGCGATCTGCGCATCGTCGAGCATCTTGCCGAAGGACGGCATGCCCTTCTGGCCGTGCAACACCACATAGAGCGGATAGTCCGCTCCCGCCAGCCGGGGATCGCCGGCCAGCGCGGGGTATGCGGCGGCGCCTTTCGCCCCCTGTGCCTGCGGCATGTGGCAGCCCTGGCAGATGGCATGGAAGATCGCCTCGCCGGAGGTCTGCTGGAACTTGGGGCCGGCAGAGAAGACCGGATCGGATTGCGCCTGCGCGAACGGGCAAAACGCCAGTCCCAGCAGCAGGGCGGGCACGGCGAGCGTGCGTCGGAAGATCATGGCATTCATGGATGTGGATTCCTGTGGGAGCGGATCACGAGACGGCATGCGCATGCAGGCGCTCAATCGCGTCGAGCGCGGACAACAGCGCGCCCTCCTGCCAGGCCGGGATATAGGAAGCATGCTCCCCCGCCAGCGCGATGCGGCCATCGATCTGGCAGAGGTTCTTGTAGTGCTTCTCCCGGCTTTCATCGGTCCACAAGCCGTAGCAGCCCTGCGACCACGGCACGCGGTGCCAGCCCACCGCAATGCCGTTGTCGAACTCCCGCGCGTATTGCGGGTGTAGCTGGCTGCCCTGCTCCACGGCGCGGCGCACGCGCTCCTGCGGCGTCATGGCGGTGAACTCATAGGCATTGGGGCCGAAGGCATAGGCGCCCAGCAGCACCGACTTGCCTTTGGCGCCGTAGCGCGTGGAAGGGTAAGAGATGCGCGTGATGGGCTGGTCCGTATAGCTGATGCCGCCGTAGATGGATTCGTCCTCCTCCCAGAAGCGGCGCTTGAACTGCAGGCCGATCTTGATCGAGGCGTCATAGGGCACGGCGTTGATGGCCTGCTGCATGGCGTCGCCGACCTGCACGTCGAGCTGGCTCAGCACCGACAGCGGGATGGTGCACAGGCACCAGTCGGCCTTGGCCTGGGCGACCGCGCCGCCGTGCGCGTCATCGGTATAGGTCACGGTGACGCCGCGCTCGTCCTGCGCGATCTTCGTCACCTTGGCGTGGTAGCGGATCAGGCTGCCCACCTCGCGCTGGAAGGCCTGCGCAATCATGTCCATGCCGCCCACCGGCTGGAAAATGGTGCTCTGGAATTCGTACTCCTGCCCGCTGGCGATATAGCGCCACAGCCCGGATTGCAGCAAGTCGCTCAGTTCCAGCGGCTTGGAGGGCTTGGCCAGCGGCAGCATCAGGCCGCCGCCGGGATCGATCTCGTAACCGCGCCGGTCACTGGTGAGCGCGCTTTCGCGGTAGCGCATCTGCGCATCGAGCGCGCCCCATTTGCGCAGGCCCTCCAGCAATTTCTCCTTGTCCTCGCGCGTGAGCGCCGTGTCCAGGTTGCCCTGCGTGGCGGCCTTGCCGAGCAGTTCCGCCACGTAGCCCTGGAAGTCGCCTTGCACGTGGCGGTAGCGCTGCGGCTTGCCGCCGTAGGCCTTGGTGGAGTGCACCAGCGCGTTGTAATTGACCTGCACGAAAGGCTCGAGCGCCACGCCCAGCCGCTTGCAATAGTCGAGCACCGCATGGTGGTGATACGGGATGCGCCACGGCCCCGGGTTCAGGTATTCGCCTTTGGCGAACTCGCAGTGCTGCACGGCGCCGCCCATCTCGGTGAAGACATCGCCGCCGCGCAGGGTCCAGCAGCGGCCGCCGGCACGGCCGCTGTATTCCAGGATCTGCACCTTGTAGCCGGCGCGCCGCAACTCCAGCGCGGCCACCATGCCAGCCAGTCCCGCGCCGAGAATCAGCACCGAGGCACCGCGCTTTGCGCCCTGGAGTTTCGGCGGGCCCGTGTAACCGGATTCCGCCGCGAGGCCGAGCGAAGTCATCGCCTGGTACATCGCCGCGCCACCTGCTGCCTTGCCGACGAGCGCAAGCAGGTCACGGCGGCTGAAGGCCTTACTGTCAATTGAAGTCATGTTCAGGCTATCGAGGAGTCTTTGTGGGTTGCGCATTTCGCACCGTTAACGTCACCAGGCACGGTACGGCAGCGCGATGCGCCGAATAGCGCACGCAACATCCATGCCATTTCTGACATATTCGACCGCGCTCCCGCAGCGCCTGCCGATGGCCTGGCCAAATGCGCCATCCGCAAAACGTGGCCATGCAAGGGATCATGTGCCGAACGCGCCAGTGTCGTCAGATGTTTGCATTTGCGCCTCAGGCTGCCGGGAACGAGCCCGCACCGCAGCGCGCATGCGCAGCAGCCCTAGCGAAGCTGCCCCACATGAGTGTGTCCATGCCGCGTCGCGGTGCACGACGCGTACCGCGCTCGCGTGGTGAAGCGGAGGACTCCCGGCCGGAGTGGTTCAAGCTCATCGTGCAGATGGTCATCGTCACTGCGAAACAGCGGGCCAGGTCACGCGCGCAGCTTGATTGCGGGGCAGCCGCCCATCGTGCGGCGGCGCCCTGGCAACGCACCTTTACTTCGCCGCAGTCACCCGCCAGACCACATCGCCAACATCATCCGCCACCAGCAACGCGCCGCGCTTGTCGATGGCAACGCCCACCGGGCGCCCTTGCGCGTCGCCGTCCTTCGTCAGGAAGCCGGTGAGCACGTCGACCGGGACGCCCGCTGGCTTGCCGTTGGCGAACGGCACGAAGATCACCTTGTAGCCGCTGTGCGGCTTACGGTTCCACGACCCGTGCTGGCCGACGAACATGCCGTTCCTGAAGCGGGAGGGCAACGCGTTGCCTAGCGCCGAGGCCAGGCCAAGCGACGCGGTATGCGGTCCGACGGCATAGTCGGGCGCAATGGCCTTGGCCACCATCTCCGGCTGCTGCGGCTTCACGCGTTCGTCTACATGCTGGCCGTAGTAGCTGAAGGGCCAGCCATAAAAAGCGCCGTCTTTGACCGAAGTGATGTAGTCCGGCACGAGATCGCTACCAATCTCGTCGCGCTCGTTCACCGCAGTCCATAGCGCGCCGCTGTCGGGATCCCAGGCCATGCCGTTGGGATTGCGCAGGCCGCTGGCAAACACGCGGTGCGCGCCGGTCTTGGGATCGACCTCCCAGATGGCTGCCCGCGCTTCCTCCTTGTCGAGGCCGTTCTCGCCGACGTTGCTGTTGGAGCCGACGGTGACGTAGAGCTTGCTGCCGTCCTTGCTGGCGATGATGTTCTTGGTCCAGTGGTGATTGATGGGGCCGGCAGGCAGGTCGACCACCTTCACGCCGGGCCCGGTGATCTGGGTCTGCCCCGGCTGGTAGGGGAAACGCAGGACGGCATCGGTGTCCGCCACATAGAAGTCATTGCCCACCAGCACCATGCCGAAGGGCGAATGCAGGTCCTTGAGAAATACGGAGCGCGCATCGGCGACGCCATCGCCATTGGTGTCGCGCAACAGCGTGATGCGATTGGCGCTTGGCACGCCGGCGCCCGCGCGTTTCATCATCTGCGTCATGACCCAGCCCCGGATGCCCTTGCCGTCATCCGGCTTAGGCGGCGCATTGGTTTCGGCCACCAGCACGTCGCCGTTGGGCAGCACGTAGATCCAGCGCGGATGGTCCAGCTTGTCGGCGAACGCCACGACGGACAGGCCGACCGCTGCAACCGGTCTGGCACCATCGGCCCAGCCTTTGGCAGGGGCGATGTTCACCGTGGGCAGCATGGTCTTGTTTGGCGATGGCAACTGCGGACTCAAGCCGGTGCCGGCGGAGACCGGCAGGGTCGCGGTGTCGCCACATGCAGTCAAGCCCGCCGCCATCAGCAGGCAGAGAGACAAAATGGACAATCGCTGCAAGGGCATGATCGGCTCTCCGGAAAGGCGGCGCGTCGCCCCGTCGGCGTGCGCTGTCCGCTCCACTATAGGACGCATGCGCGATGCCGGCTGTCGGCGGATTGGAGGCCGCGCGGTAGGACGAATGCGCCGGCTCCCGGCCTGCGCCTTGCGGCCTATCCCGCCACCTCAATCGCAAGCGTAGCGGAACGCGTCATCCAGGTTCAGCGGGAGCACCAGCGTACGAAGGTGCGCCGCCTGGGCCGAAGTGCAAAGCGCGGCGCGCGTCGCTGCGGTCTTGTACTTCGACGCGTACTCGACGTTGAACACCGCCTTGCCCTGCGCCGTGAACGGCTTGTAGCTCGCGCACTCGCTGTACTGGAAGCACTGCTCGTTCACCGCGAAATCAAAGTCCGTCGCCAGCTGCGAGACTTGATCCACATCGTTTTTCAAGCCCACCGCCAGGCCGCGCGCATGCGCCTCGGCCGCCAGGAAGCTGTTGTAGTCCAGCTGCGTAGCCGCCGTCAGCGGAAAACCCGGCTTATTGGTATAGCCATCCACGTTGTCCGGGTCCACGCCATCGCAGCCCTTCGACTTCGCCAGGTCCATGCGCGCCTGCATGATCTGGCGCACGTTGGCCGAGCGCGTATCGAGCCAACGCTCGCCCGCCCACCCCGACAACGCCTTGCCCATATCCGCCGCGGCAAACTGCTTGAAATCCGGCCGCCAGTTCTCCGAGCTACCCGCCGAAAAATAGCAGACCACGCGCTTGCCCTGCTCCTTCAAGGCATTGATGGTCGCCTGCGGCGTATCCACCAGGTCGATATCGAAGACCTGCGCCGGATAGCTCGTGTTGACCGTACCCGTCAACTGCAACTGCCATGTATCGGTTGCCGCCGGCATCCAGCGCGAGACCGCCAGCGTTTGCGCCGAGGGCGTCAAGGTCGCGGCCGACGCATTCACCGCCGACACGGACTTGATGGAAGCATCCGTCTGCGCCGACGAGCCATCGCCTCCGCAGGCCGACAGACAGGCGAACGAGGCCATCCATGCGATGCGTGCAAGTTTCCGATTCACGGATGTTTTTCCTTTTTGGTTCTTCTTTGGTTTGGCTGACTAAATGCACGGTACGAGTTAGCGCTCAGTCAGATTGTCGGCTGGGACTGGGTGGATCTTGAGTGGTTTCACGGATGCTAAGGTATTCGGGTCGGGTGACAGGCGCAAGGCAGTGAATACCAGCGTTGGGCATCCACGCCAAGCACCGCCAACCCGAGGAGCCAAGCATGCAACAG
This sequence comes from Cupriavidus sp. CuC1, assembly GCF_044627735.1. Classification (NCBI taxonomy): domain Bacteria; kingdom Pseudomonadati; phylum Pseudomonadota; class Betaproteobacteria; order Burkholderiales; family Burkholderiaceae; genus Cupriavidus; species Cupriavidus sp. CuC1. The sequence goes on from NZ_JBIUHC010000003.1 coordinate 40,954, forward strand.
TCCAGAATTAAGGCAACCTACATCGTCGCGTTCTCCGACGCAAAAGCAGCGCGGGGCGGAGAAATCCAGGAAGGTTCGGCAGGTGTAGTGGATAGATGGATACGAGGCGCGCGGGTGGGAGACAAGGCCAGATACGCTGACGGCACCGAAGCGCGGATCACTACAGGCGCCGGCTCTGCCTTACGCTATGGCAGCCGGCCAATGGCCATCCTTTTTTATAGAAAGAAGCTCGACTATGTTCTGCCCTTGATTCGCCAACGGAATACCGTGAAATGCGCCCAGCGATGACACCACGCCTCGTCGCCAATCTCATGGCACTTGCCCTGCTCCAAGCGCCGGCGATAGCGGCGGACAAGCCTTTTACCGGTTCCTTTCAAGGCCAGGGACGCGGATGCTGGGGCAAGCTATACGTGAAGACGCGCACTATCGAATGGAATACGCCGTACAGCGTGTGTGCGAAAACTACCTACGCCATCATCGGGAAGGACCTCGACTCAGCATCGCCGCGCATCGCCTTCGCGCTGGATCGAAGGAGCAAGTCATGCCGCTATACGGTAGTAGAGTTGTCGTTTGATCCCGCATACCCGGACTATTGGCACGCTAGAGGATTTGTGTCTCGCACCGACTACGACAGCAGAGAAAAGCCGGACGAAGGAGTGCGGTTGAGAACGCTGTCGTGCGGTGTTCAGCGGGAAGACTGATATTTCACGCAGGGAGGTTCATCGTTATCCTCCATATGGCGTGCTGCCTGAACCCCTGGAAGACGCCAATCGAACCCGCTGGCTCGCTCTGTGAAATACGATACAGGTCTTGAAAACTGCGCTCTGGCCTGGCGGTGCGCTTGACACGCTCAACAGGGTATGGCGCTGGTATATGTAGGGTGTACAAAAAAGAACGGCCCCCCATTACTGGAGGGCCGCTCTCAAATTCTGGTGCCGGCTGCAGGACTCGAACCCGCCACCTGATGATTACAAATCAACTGCTCTACCTGATGAGCTAAGCCGGCATGTTTGGTGCAGACCGCGATTCTACTGCATGCGGCGCAAATTGACGATGGCTTCCTGTACCTACTTCACTACCTTCAGCGAAGGTTTCTTGGCGCCGATGCGGGACACGGGTGGCGGCGTGGGTTCGTCGTCGCCGTTGTGGTCTTCGTTGGCTTCCGCTGTGACCAGCGGCTCGCTTTCCACCGAGGACAGCTTGGGCGGCGGGTTGTTCTCGCGCTCGGTGGCGGCCTGGGTTTCGGGCACGCTGCGCTCGACGGGGAAGGCCATGCCCTGGCCGTTTTCGCGCGCGTAGATGGCGAGCACGTTTTCGATGGGCACGTCGATCTTGCGCGAGATGCCGCCAAAGCGGGCGCTGAAGCCGATCCACTCGTTGCCCATGTCCAGGCCGCTGGTGGCGTCGAAGCTGACGTTCAGCACGATTTCGTTGTTCTTGACGAACTCGCGCGGCACGCTGGTGTTAGCGTCGACGAAGACGGCGATGTATGGCGTGAAGCCGTTATCCGTGCACCACTCGTAGATGGCGCGGATCAGGTAGGGCTTGGTGGAGGTTTCAGGCATTGTGCTTCCAGTGGCGCAGTCCGGCGGCCCGAGGCGAGCTTGTCGCTTCGGGCCGGAGCCGGTTTAGCGGCGCATCACCTTTTCAGACGGGGTGAGCGCTTCGATGTAGGCCGGGCGGCTGAAGATGCGTTCGGCGTACTTGAGCAGCGGCGCGGCGTTCTTCGACAGTTCGATGCCGTAGTGGTCCAGGCGCCACAGCAGCGGGGCGATGGCGACGTCGAGCATCGAGAACTCTTCGCCAAGCATGTACTTGTTCTTGACGAAGATCGGCGCGAGCTGGGTCAGGCGGTCGCGAATGGCGGAGCGGGCGCGCTCGTGATTCTTCTCGGCGGCCTTGCCCTTTTCGTTTTCGAGGGCGTAGACGTGCGTGAAGAGTTCCTTTTCGAAATTGAACAGGAACAGGCGGGCGCGGGCGCGCTGCACCGGGTCGGCCGGCATCAGCTGCGGGTGCGGGAAGCGCTCGTCGATGTACTCGTTGATGATGTTCGACTCGTACAGGATCAAGTCGCGCTCGACCAGGATGGGCACCTGACCGTAGGGGTTCATCACCGAGATGTCTTCCGGCTTGTTGAACAGGTCGACGTCACGGATCTCGAAATCCATGCCCTTTTCGAACAGGACGAGGCGGCAACGTTGGGAGAACGGGCAGGTGGTGCCCGAATACAACACCATCATGGTTGGATTCCTTTGATGCGGGGTCGATTGACTGGATCGGTATTCTGGCAGAACCGATATAGAGAAAGCAAATTAGAGATTCTTGAAGCACATTTAAGTGCGTTCGAGGCACTTAAAAGACGACTTAAGCGCACATTGATCGCGCATCGCACCTGCAGTCTGTAAAGCAAAAGGGCTGGTGCGGGGTTGCTCTGCACAACACCCGCCCCAGCCCTTTTCCGCCATCGGACCAGCAGGTCTTCCGGGGCTTTACCGCATTTACTTGATGTCCTTCCAGTACGAAGCGTTCAGGCGCCAGGCGAAGACGGTGAACACGCCGAGGAACATCAGCACCCATACGCCCAGGCGCTTGCGCTGGTTCTGTGCGGGCTCTGCCATCCAGTCCAGGAAGCCAACCAGGTCGCTCGTGGCCTGGTCGTACTCGAGCGTGCTCATCTTGCCCGGGGTGAGCTGCTCGAAGCCGGCAAACTTGTGCACCTTCTCGCCGTGTTCTTCGGCTTCGACGAACTTGGCGGCGCGCTGGCCTTGCAGCTCCCACAGCACGTGCGGCATGCCGACGCTCGGGAACACCAGGTTGTTCCAGCCCGTGGCGCGGTTGTCGTCACGGTAGAAGGTACGCAGGTAGGTGTACAGCCAGTCGTCGCCGCGGGCGCGGGCGATCACCGACAGGTCCGGCGGCGTGGCGCCAAAGAACGCCTTGGCATCCTTCGGCGGCATGGCGATGGTCATCATGTCGCCCACCTTCTCGCCGGAGAACAGCAGGTTCTGGCGGATCTGGTCGTCGGTCAGGCCGATGTCCTTGAGGCGGTTGTACCGCATCATGGACGCGCCGTGGCAGTTCAGGCAGTAGTTGACGAACAGCTTGGCGCCGCGCTGCAGCGAGGAAAGATCGCTGGTCTGCACGGGCGCCGGCTCGAGGGGGTAACCCCCTTCGCTGGCCATGGCGGGCGCGGCGGCAAAGCAGGCGCCGGCCAGCGCGAGAATCGAAAGCAGCTTTTTCATCTTTTGTCCTTGTGCTCTTGTCGGGGTTCGTCCGGGCTCAGTGCGGGTGGAACGTGACACGTTCCGGCACTTGCTTGAACTGGCCGACACGGCTCCACAGCGGCATGGTCAGGAAGAAGGCGAAGTACAGCAGGGTTCCCAGCTGCGACACCTTTTCACCCACCGGCGACGGGGGCATGACGCCCAGGTAGCCGAGCACGATGAACACCACCACGAACACGATCAGGATGCTCTTGTGGAAGGCCGGACGATAGCGGATCGATTTCACCGGCGAGTGGTCCAGCCACGGCAGGAAGAACAGGATCACGACCGAGCCGCCCATCACCAGCACGCCCCAGAACTTGGCGTCGATGAAGTAGAAGCCCACGGCCAGGATCACGGCGATGGCAAGCGCGCCCACCTTGATGCGGACGTCCTTGCTACGCAGGAACACCAGGCCGAGCAGCACCGCGAAGAACACCCACAGGATCGGCAGGAAGTTCGAGGTGGTGGCGCGCAGCATCGAGTAGAACGGCGTGAAGTACCAGACCGGCGCGATGTGCGGCGGGGTCTTGAGCGGATCGGCCGGGACGAAGTTGTTCGACTCCAGGAAGTAACCGCCCATCTCCGGGAAGAAGAAGATCACCGCGGAGAAAATCACCAGGAAGCCGCCCACGCCCATCAGGTCGTGCACCGAGTAGTACGGGTGGAAGGGGATGCCGTCCAGCGGCACGCCGTTCTCGTCCTTCTTGGCCTTGATCTCGACGCCGTCCGGGTTGTTCGAGCCCACTTCGTGCAGCGCGATGATGTGCGCGACCACCAGGCCCAGCAGCACCAGCGGCACGGCGATGACGTGGAAGGAGAAGAAGCGGTTCAGGGTCGCGTCGCTCACGACGTAGTCGCCGCGGATGAACAGCGACAGGTCGCCGCCGATCACGGGGATGGCCGAGAACAGGTTCACGATCACCTGGGCGCCCCAGTACGACATCTGGCCCCAGGGCAGCAGGTAGCCCATGAAGGCTTCGGCCATCAGGCACAGGAAGATCAGGCAGCCGAAGACCCAGACCAGCTCACGCGGCTTGCGGTACGAACCGTACAGCAGGCCACGGAACATATGCAGGTACACCACCACGAAGAAGGCCGAGGCGCCGGTGGAATGCATGTAGCGCACCAGCCAGCCCCAGGGCACCTCTCGCATGATGTATTCCACGCTGGCGTAAGCCACGGGAATGCCGGCGGCGTTGAGCGTGCCGTCCGGCTTGTAGTTCATCACCAGGAAGATGCCGGTGACGATCTGGATCACCAGGACCAGCAGGGCGAGCGAGCCGAAGAAGTACCAGAAGTTGAAGTTCTTCGGTGCGTAGTACTTGGAAAGGTGATCTTCCCAGAGTTGGGTTGCGGGGAAGCGCGCGTCGATCCAGCCAAGCAGGCCGGTCGTCTTTACTTGTTTTTCGGCCGCCATGGTCAAGCGTCTCCTTTTTCATCCTTGCCGATCACGATCTTGGTGTCGGACAGGAACTGGTACGGGGGTACGTCGAGGTTTTGCGGAGCCGGCTTGTTCTTGAACACGCGGCCAGCGAGGTCGAACGTCGAGCCGTGGCAGGGGCAGAGGAAACCGGGGTCGGAGCCGAGCTGGGGATTGGAGCCGGAACCGAAGGGGCCGGAGGGCGAGCAGCCCAGGTGGGAGCAGATGCCCACCACGACCAGCAAATCTTTGTGTTCTGCGCGGGAACGGGTTTCGTTCTTGCAGTACTCGGGCGTCTTCATGGTGAAGGGGACGTCCGAGTTGGGGTCGGCGACTTCGGCATCGGTTTTCTTCAGCGACGCGAGCATTTCCTCGGTGCGCTTGAGGATCCAGACTGGTTTGCCGCGCCATTCAACGGTCATCATCTCGCCCGATTTCAGGGCGCTGATGTCGGCTTCTACCGGAGCTCCGGCGGCCTTTGCCTTCTCTGACGGCGCAAACGTACTGACGAACGGAACAGCTACCGCCACGCCTCCGATGCCGCCAGCGACTGACGTCGCAATCAACCAATTGCGGCGACCCTTATCCACGTTCTTCACGTTTTGCTGGTCACTCATTCCAAACCCCAGGGGATGTCAAATTAGATTTTGCGTCAACCGTAAATTGTACCTTAGGCACATGTGGCATTGAAAGGCACACGGTGATTGTGCGACGTACGATAATCGGCCACAAAAAGGGCTATGTGGCCTGTACGCTTGCGTTACAGGCGGTGATGGGGCAGGCTTTTATCCTGACGACCGTTCAACGGAAGCAACACTGGGAGAAAAGCATGGGGATGATGTCGGAGTTCAAGGCCTTCGCAATGCGGGGCAATGTAGTCGACCTGGCGGTGGGTGTGATTATCGGCGCCGCGTTCGGCAAGATTGTCGATTCCGTGGTGAATGACCTGATCATGCCGGTGGTGGGCCGCATTATCGGCAAACTCGACTTCTCTAACCTTTTCGTGATGCTGGCCGAGCCGCCGGCGGGCGTGCCGCATACGCTCGACGCCCTTAAGAAAGCAGGCGTTCCCGTATTTGCCTATGGGAATTTCCTGACTATTCTGGTCAATTTCATCATTCTGGCTTTCATCATCTTCGTCATGGTGCGCGCCATCATGAAGATGCGCGCCGCCGAACCCGCGCCGGCGCCGGCTGCCACGCCCGAGGATGTGGTGCTGCTGCGCGAGATCCGCGACAGCCTCAAGGTACGCCAGCCCTAAGGTAAACCCAGGCACGCGGCCCGGCCACCACGCCGGGCTCGCGGCATCAGTCCGGCATCAAACCGGGTTGGGAATATCGATAAAGGTATGGCGCAGGCCGAATTGCTGCGCCAGGTGCTCGCCGAGCGACTGGATGCCGTAGCGCTCGGTGGCGTGATGCCCCGCTGCCAGATAGGCAACGCCGCTCTCGCGCGCCAGGTGGGTGGTCTGCTCCGAGATCTCGCCGCTCAGGTAGGCATCCACGCCGGCTGCTACCGCCGCGTCGAAGTAGCCCTGGGCTCCGCCGGTGCACCAGCCCACGGTGCGGATCATCTGCTCGGGGTCCCCGATGGCAAGCGGCTCGCGGTTGAGCACGCCGCCCACATGGGCGGCCAGCGCGGCTAACGGCATGGATTGCGGCAAGGTGCCGGTCCAGCCAAGCTGGCCCTCGCCGAAGCGCCCGGTTGGCGTGAAGCCGAGCTGCAAGCCCAGTTGGGCGTTGTTGCCGAACTCGGGATGGTCGTCGAGCGGCAGGTGATAGGCGAGCAGGTTCACGTCGGCGCCCAGCAACCGCTTCAAACGGGCGTGCTTTTGCCCGATCACGCGGGCATCTTCGTTTTTCCAGAAGTAGCCGTGATGGACCAGGATGGCATCGGCGCCGGCCTCGATGGCGGCTTCGACCAAGGCCAGGCTGGCGGTCACGCCGGTTGCGATGTGCTCCACCTCAGGGCGGCCTTGCACTTGCCATCCGTTCGGGCAATAGTCTTTGTATCGAGGCACTTGAAGCAGGTCGTTCAAGTACAATTCAAGATCTTTTGTTTTCATATCCTGCCCAAAATCCAATATGTTGCGCCGCTTTTGGCTGTTCTTTGCTCAGGCTGTCACCGTTGTGCTGGCAGTGTGGTTCGTCGTGGCCACGCTCAAACCCGAATGGCTGCAGCGCGGCCGGGTGGCCGTGCAATCCGGTTCGCCTATCGTAGCGCTGAAGGAAGTCGTCCCCAATGTGGCCGGCTCCTCCGCGCCGGGCTCGTACAGCGAGGCGGCCCAGCAGGCGATGCCGGCGGTGGTCAACATCTTCACCAGCAAGAACGGCCATAGGCAAACGCCCAATCCGCAGGCAGAAGACCCCTGGTTCCGCTTCTTCTTTGGCGATCGCCTGCCGGAACGCCAGGAGCCGGTATCCAGCCTTGGCTCGGGCGTCATCGTCAGCGCGGAAGGCTACATTCTAACCAACCACCACGTGGTGGACGGCGCCGATGAAATCGAGGTTGCGCTGACGGATGGCCGCAAGGCCAACGCCAAGGTCGTGGGCTCGGACCCGGAAACCGACCTGGCCGTGCTCAAGATCACGCTCAAGGACCTGCCGGCGATCACGCTGGGGCGTATCGAGAACGTCAAGGTAGGCGACGTGGTGCTGGCCATCGGCAACCCCTTCGGCGTCGGCCAGACCGTCACCATGGGCATTGTCTCGGCACTCGGCCGCAGCCACCTGGGCATCAACACCTTCGAGAACTTCATCCAGACCGACGCGGCGATCAACCCGGGCAACTCCGGCGGCGCGCTGGTCGACGCCCAGGGCAACCTGCTGGGCGTCAACACGGCCATCTATTCGCGCTCCGGCGGCTCGCTTGGCATCGGCTTCGCCATTCCGGTGTCCACGGCCAAGCAAGTGATGGAATCCATCATCTCGACCGGCTCCGTGACCCGTGGCTGGATCGGCGTGGAGCCGCAGGACATGACCCCCGAGATCGCCGAGTCGTTCGGCCTCGAAGCCAAGGAAGGGGCGCTGATCGCGGCCGTGGTCCAGGGCGGCCCGGCCGACAAGGCCGGCGTCAAGCCGGGCGACGTGCTGGTCTCGGTGGATGGACAGGGCATTTCCGACACCACTGCCCTGCTCAACGCCATCGCCCAGCTCAAGCCGGGCGCGGAGGCCAAGATGAAGGTAGTGCGCCGTGGCAAGCCAACGGAACTGACGGTGATGATCGGCAAGCGGCCACCGCCGCCACGTCGGGCCCTGCCGCTGGATGAGGAAGAGTAAGCCGGCAGAACAGGCTTTCGGATCCAGTGCTGCCCTGCCCTCGCGTGCAAGCCGCTCCACCTGACCCCGTCCCTTGTGGCGGGGTTTTTGTTTCTGGGTTGGGTGTGCACCCATATTGGGCCGGGCGAGTGTCCCCGGCGCTGCGCTGAAAACCGATGGGGGGATAGCAGCCTGCCACTGCGGCGCCAGGGAAGCCGGAAGCTGAAGCGTGCTCGGGAAGGTCCGGCCGCCACGAACCGGAAAGGCTCGCAGTCCGGGCAATCCTGAATGCGCCGGAAGTCTTCGGGCGTTGGGGCGAGGGATCTTCTGCGGGCCCGCTGCCCTCTGCTTGTGCGAAATCAACGGCATTGCGCCATGACTCGCAGGTGCCGCAAGGCCGCTACACAGTCGAGCGGCAACCCGGGAGAGCGTTGCTCACCATCGCCGATACCGCGCGCGCAAAACAAAACGCCGGCATCCTTGCGGATGCCGGCGTTTTGAGTTCAAGCCAATCTAGAGCGAGCTTACGCCCGCGCTAAATTAGAACTTGTGGCGAACACCAACCACGCCGCCGAGCTGGTTGCCACCAGTTTGGACGGTCGGACCAGACGAAATTTGGTCGTTGAAGCCATTCACGCTCAGAGCCGATTTGCCACCCTTGTTGAGGATGTACGTAGCCGAGGCGTACAGGTCGGTACGCTTCGACAGCGCGTAGTCGGCGGTCGTCACGAACTGCCACGGGTTAGCCTTGGCGTTACGCAGGTTCTGGTAGTAAGCGGCGCCCGACAGCGACAGCGCCGGGGTCAGCTGATAGCCCAGACCAACCCAACCCAGGTTCGAGGAGGTGTTCTGCGCGCCGGAAGCACCCGGCAGGCTCGCGTTGTTGTAAGCGTGAGCGTAGCGGTAGCCAGCGTAGACCTTGGCCGGGCCGAAAGCGTAGGTACCAGCAATGGTAGCGCGACGGATCAGCTGATTGTCGGTGAGGACGCCTGCCGCCGATTTGTTCGACTGGTCATAAGCAGCACCAACCGAGAACGGGCCTGCAGCGTAGCTCGCCAGGAAGCCGTATTCGCGGCCGTTGGTGAAGTTACCCGCAACCTCTTGGTTGTTGTTGTTGAAGCTGTAGAAGGCTGAAGCGGTCAGACCACCGAAAGTGCCGGTGTACTTAACGGTATTGTCGGCGCGGAAAGCGTATTCCGGAGCCGTCGCGGTAATGCTGTAACGGGTCGAAATGGCCATCGGATCATAGATCAGGCCGAAATCATAGAACGTGGTCTGCTGGCGGCCCAGGGTCAGCGTGCCGTACTGGTTCTGCAGGCCAACGTAAGCGTTACGACCGAACAAACGGTTGCCTTGAGCCGAAGTGCCATTGTCAACGTTGAAGCCGCTTTCCAGGACGAAAATGCCCTTCAGGCCGCCGCCCAGGTCTTCCACGCCACGCAGGCCCCAACGCGAACCGGACTGGTTGCCCGACTGCAAGGCAAACAGGTTGTGGTTGCCGGTGGTAGTTGCGTTCTTGTTGGTGTATTCAATACCAGCGTCAACAACGCCGTACAGGGTCACGCTCGATTGGGCATACGCACCACCAGCGGCCAGGGCAGCTACAGCGGCTGCAAACAGTTTCATCTTCATATCGACACTTTCCTTGTCAACTGATTGGGAAATCTTGGCTTGCCCAAGTGCTTGGGCGACGCATTTACCTTCACGTCTGCTGCGTATTATGGGTCAGCCCCCCCGGCCGCTAGAAGGCTTTTTCGTCGTAAACCATGGTTACGGAGGCATTTTGTTGTGATGTCGCAACAGCATAGACGGTGGTTTTCACCGTTTTGGTGCAAAAGTTGCGGTACCAAGCCTTGTACTCGCCATTCGGCCCGGCCGTCAATCCGGCTGGGCTTCGCTGGCTGCAGCGTCCACGGCAGCCGGCTTTGCGGTGAATCGGGCCATGATCAGCCCCAGCTCATAAAGCGCCACCAAGGGCACTGCCAGCAACAGCTGGGACAGCACATCCGGCGGCGTCACCACGGCAGCGATCACGAAGGCGCCCACGATCACGTAGGGGCGAATCTGCTTTAGCTTCTCCAGCTCGACCACGCCGAAGCGCACCAGCACGATCACGACCACCGGCACCTCGAAGGTAATGCCGAAGGCCAGGAACATGGTCATGGCGAAGCTGAGGTACTTGTCGATGTCGGTCGACATCTCGGCCCCCAGCGGGGCGTTGTAGTGCGCCATGAAATGGAACACCGTGGGAAACACGAGGAAATAGGCAAACGCCACGCCGCAGATAAACAGGATATAGCTGCTGCTCACCAGCGGCACGATCAACCGCTTCTCATGCTGGTACAAGCCGGGCGCAACGAACTGCCATATCTGGTAGAGCACCCAGGGCAGCGCTATCAGGAAGGCCACCAGCAGCGTCACCTTCATCGGCACGAAGAAGGAGCCGGTGACATCGGTGACGATCATCCTGCCGCCCTTGGGCAGCGATTCCATCAACGGCTTGGCAAACAGGTTGTAGATGTTTGGCGCCCAGTACACCAGGCTGACGAACACCAGGATCACGCCCGACGCAGCCTTGACGATACGCGAGCGCAACTCCACCAGGTGAGAGATGAAGGTTTCCTGCTGACCATCGTCTTGCGGGTCTTGGGGATCTTGGGAACGGGAGTCGCTCATGGCGTGGACCGCTCAGCCGGGGTGGCTGGCATCGAGGAATCAGTGGCGATACAACGGCACGGCGCGCAAGTCGGAACGCACGACAGCGATGGCCGGCCGGGTACCGGCGTGTGGACAAGCCCCTTCATGCTCACTCGAAGAAAGAGCGGGCGGGACCGGTGGCGGGACGGTGGCGCTTGACGCGCGCGGCGCCGGATTGCGCCCACACGCGTACATTGTGCTGGCGCTTGTACCACAAGGGCTGCGCGCCTTGCTTGACTCGCCAGCTCTTGCGGCCGTTGTGGGCCTTGTGCGCCGTGTCCCAGGATGGCACGTAGCCGCTGGGCGGGCTTGCCCCCTCCTGCGCGCTGGAATCGGTGCCGGTCAGCGCATCGTTCAGGGCCTGGCCGTGCTCGTGCACTTCCTTGTGGATAGTGCGCTCTACATCACGCGCGGCGTCCTCGAACTCCGTGCGCATCTTGCGCAGTTCGTCGAGTTCGACCTCGCGGCTGACTTCTGCCTTCACATCGTTGATATAGCGCTGCGCGCGGCCGACCAGTGCGCCGACCGTGCGCGCCACCTTCGGCAGCCGCTCGGGACCGATCACCACCAGCGCCACCGCGCCGATCAGTGCAAGCTTGGAAATGCCGAGATCGATCATGCGAGGTTCGAAAGGATGAGGCCGCAACAACGGCCGCCCCGGCCAGCGCACAGATCGTCACGCTGGCGAGCGTGGCAAAGCGAACGTGGCCGGCAAGGCATTGCTGCCAGTAGGAAGGGCATCAGGCGTGCTGACAAGAGTGGGATCGCGCTTACTGCTGGCGCGACTTTTCCTTGGCTTCGACGTCGATGGTGGTGGCGTCGCGCAGCTCCTTGGCGGGCGCGTCCGGAGCGTCAGCGGGATTGCCGTTGGCATCCTTCATGCCGTCCTTGAAGCCCTTCACGGCGCCGCCGAGGTCCTGGCCGATATTGCGCAGCTTCTTGGTGCCAAAGACCAGCATGACGATCACCAGCACGATGAGCCAGTGCCAAATGCTAAACGAACCCATTTTCTGCTCCTGATGAAGCCTGGGGCGGCGCCTTGCCATCCCGGCTTGTTGTTCCGTCACTGAAGGCCATGCCGGGCGACGGTTGCCGGCACGGCATCTGACCGAGGGCCACACGGCCCGCGGTCCTGCATGGGTTGGCTGCCAGGCTGGCTTGAGGCCAGCCTTTAAGGCAGCGGCACCTTCCACTGGTTGCGCGGGCCGCCAAGCACGTGCAGATGGAGGTGGTACACCTCCTGTCCGCCATCCGGACCGGTATTGATGACCGTCCGGAAACCATTGCCACAGCCTGCCGCGCGCGCCAACTCGGGCACTTTCAACATCATTTTAGCAAGCACCGCGCTTTCACCGGGTCCGCAATCGGCCAGCGAATCGACATGCACCTTGGGAATGAGCAGGAAGTGTACCGGGGCTTTCGGGTGGATATCATGGAAAGCCAGCATTTCGTCGTCTTCATACACCTTGCGCGACGGTAGCTGGCCGGCCACGATCCGGCAGAAGAGGCAATTGTGCGGTGAATTCATGAAAATTTCGTTGCGCGCAGCAAATCAGGCTGCGATTTCGCCGTGAACCTGCCAGAAACCCGTCGGGATCCCGTCAGAAACGTCAGAAACGCTGATCCGGGTACATCGGCTTGCTGTCGTTCAGGTAGAGCCAGCCCTTGACGATACGATACAACATCCACAGGGACAGCACGCCCCATACCGCGAACGCCAACGGTATCAGGATCACCGTGGCAAACAGCACGCCCCCCAGGATGGCCCACGCCACCGACCACCAGAAGGACCGGATCTGCCAGGCAAAGTGGGAACCGTAGAGGGTGCCCTGCGTGTCGTCGCGCTTGACGTACCCCACCACGATGGCGATCAGCGCGGTGATGCCGCCAGTCAGCCAGAAAATGGCGTACAGGGCATAAAGAATGTGCGTCAGCTTGCGCAGGCTGGCGAGCCGGTCGTTGTCAGCGGTGATCACATCCCCCATCGTCGTTGCTCCTCAAAGCGGCTCGAATCTGCTGGTAGCTGCGGGTTGCCCGGCCGGCCGGCGCGAGAATTCAGCTGCCGTCGGCCTTGCGCTGGGCTTTTTCCTCGAGGCCGGACAGGCCTTCGCGGCGGGCCAGTTCGTTGACCACGTCGGCCGGCTTCAGGCCGAAGCGGGCGAGCAGCACCATGCTGTGGAACCAGAGATCGGCCACTTCGTACACCACCTTGCCGACTGCCTCAGGGCCCAGGCCGGCGGCGCGGGCGTCCTTGGCTGCCATCACGGTCTCGGTGGCTTCCTCGCCGATCTTCTTCAGGATGGCGTCGTCGCCCTTGTGGAACAGGCGTGCCACATAAGACTTGTCCGGATCGCCGCCGTTCTCCGGCTTGCGCGACTCCAGCACGGCGGCCAGGCGGGCCAGCACGTCCGCGCTGCTCAAGTGTTGCTCGCTCATGGCTTGGCCGCGTAAATGGTGGACGGATCCTTGAGCACGGGCTCGACGGTCTGCCAGTCGCCGTTGTCGGCGTCGCCTTCGAACTTCTGGAAGAAGCAGGAGTGGCGCCCGGTGTGGCAGGCGATGCCGTCGTTCTGGGTGACCTTGAGCAGGACTACGTCTTCGTCGCAATCCAGGCGCATTTCGTGCACCTTCTGCACGTGACCGGATTCCTCGCCCTTGTGCCACAGGCGCTTGCGCGAGCGCGACCAGAATACGGCCTCGCCGATCTCCGCGGTGCGCTGGAGCGCTTCGCGGTTCATGAACGCAAACATCAGCACGTCGTTCGAGCCGACTTCCTGGACGATCACCGGCACCAGGCCGTTGTCGTCCCACTTAACCTTGTTGAGCCACTTCTTTGCCATGTCGGTTCGCCGTGTTCAGATTCGCACCGGAATGCCCTCGCGGGCCATGAATGCCTTTGCTTCGCCAACGGTGTGCTCGCCGTAGTGGAAGATGCTGGCGGCCAGCACCGCGTCGGCGTGCCCCAGCTTGATGCCGTCGGCCAGGTCCTTCAGGCCGCCCACGCCGCCCGAGGCGATCACCGGCACCGACACCGCGTCGCTGACAGCCCGCGTGAGCTCGAGGTCGAAGCCGCTCTTGGTGCCGTCGCGGTCCATGCTGGTGAGCAGCAGCTCGCCGGCGCCGCGCGCGGCCATCTCGCGTGCCCATTCCACGGCGTCCAGGCCCGTGGCCTTGCGCCCGCCGTGGGTGAAGACTTCCCAGCGCGCCGGCTCGCCGGGCGCGGAGCTGCGCTTGGCGTCGATCGCGACCACGATGCACTGCGAGCCGTAGCGCGCGGTGGCGTCAGACACCAGCTGCGGGTTGGCGATGGCCGAGGAGTTGACGCTGATCTTGTCCGCGCCGGCATTGAGCAGGCGCCGCACGTCTTCCACGGCGCGCACGCCGCCGCCCACCGTCAGCGGGATGAAGACCTGGGAGGCAACCGCCTCGATGATGTGCAGGATCAGGTCGCGGCCGTCGCTGGTCGCGGTGATGTCAAGAAAAGTGATTTCATCAGCACCCTGCTCGTCGTAACGGCGGGCGATCTCGACCGGGTCGCCCGCGTCGCGCAATTCGACGAAGTTGACACCCTTGACCACCCGCCCGTTGGTCACGTCGAGGCAGGGGATGATACGTTTGGCTAGCATGGGATTCCTTGCCCGCCACGGCGCTGCACGCATGCACAGCGCCGGTGGCTGCAATTGTCGCGCGCGAGGCGCGTTGTCTTACTGCTCGGCGCCGAGCTTGTCGGCAAGCGCCTGGGCTTCAGCGAAATTGAGGTCGCCCGAATAGATCGCGCGGCCGCAGATGACGCCTTCGACACCATCCTTTTGCACGCGGCACAGGCGTTCGATATCGGCCAGGTCGGACAGCCCGCCGCTGGCGATCACCGGAATCGTCGCCGACTGCGCCAGCTTGACGGTGGCATCGATGTTGATGCCCTGCAGCATGCCGTCGCGGCCGATGTCGGTGTAGATGATGGCTTCCACGCCGTAGTCCTCGTACTTGCGCGCGAGGTCCGCGACTTCGTGGCCGGTCAGCTTGCTCCAGCCGTCGGTGGCGACCTTGCCTTCGCGGGCGTCCAGGCCAACGATGATATGGCCGCCGAACGCCGTGCAGGCATCCTTGAGGAAACCCGGATTCTTGACCGCGGCAGTGCCGATGATCACGTACGACAGGCCGCCGTCGAGCCAGCGCTCGATAGTATTCAGGTCGCGGATGCCGCCGCCGAGCTGGATCGGGATCTCATCGCCCACCTCGGCGATGATGGCCTTGATGGCAGCTTCATTGCGGGGCTTGCCCACGAACGCACCATTGAGGTCGACCAGGTGCAGGCGCCGTGCGCCCTGCTCCACCCAGTGACGTGCCATGGCGGCGGGATCTTCGGAAAAGACGGTGGCCTGGTCCATGTCGCCTTGTTTAAGGCGTACACATTGACCGTCCTTCAGGTCGATGGCCGGAATGAGCAACATAAGTGTGACGAGCGTGATTGAGTGAAAGAGAAAATTGAGCTAGCCACCGTGGCCGGCCAACTCGGTCCCGAAAAAGCCGCTATCGAGGTTCAAGGATTCCAGTGCACAAAGTTCCGGTACAGCTGCAAGCCCATGGCGGCGCTCTTTTCCGGGTGGAACTGCGTGGCAAAAATATTATCGCGCGCCACCGCGCTCGTAAATACGACACCGTAGTCGGTTTCGCCGGCGATATGCGCCGGATCCTGCGCATGCACGTAGTAACTATGCACGAAATAGAACCAGCTTTCATCAGGAATGCCAGCCCACAGCGGATGGGAGCGCGCTTGCCGCACCCGGTTCCAGCCCATCTGCGGCACCTTGTAGCGCGAGCCGTCCGGCTGGGTCATGCCCTCCAGCTCGAAGCGGATCACCTCGCCGGGCAACAGCCCCAGGCAAGGCGTGCTGCCGTCCTGCGCCCTACTTTCCTTGCTGAAGTCGAACAGCATCTGTTCGCCAACGCACACTCCCAGCATCGGCTTGCTGGCAGCGGCCTCGATCACCGCCTGCTGCAAGCCGGAAGCGCCCAGCGCGCCCATGCAGTCGGGCATTGCCCCTTGGCCGGGCAGCACCACGCGGTCCGCCGCGCGGATCGCCTCGGGCTGGTCCACCACCTGCACGTCCGCCTCAGGCGCCGCCGCACGCAGGGCCTGCGCCACCGAGCGCAGGTTGCCCATGCCGTAATCCACAATTGCTATGGTAGTCATGATTTCAAAACAGGCAACAATGTCTTAAGCCCGTCCACAATGAATTCCACGGCCAGCGCCGACAGGATCAGTCCCATCAAGCGCGTGCCGATATTGATGCCAGTGCGGCCGATCACGCGCGCGATCGGGTCCGCGGCGCGGAACACTATATATACCACTGCGCCCAGCGCGATCCCAATTCCGACCAGAATCAGCAACTGGTACCAGTGCTGGGTCTTGCCGGCATAGACGATCACCGTGCTGATCGAGCCGGGCCCGGTCAGCAAGGGCAGCGCCAGCGGCACCACCGCGATGCTGGCCTTGGCTTCCGCCTCGTCCTCTTCCTCGGGCGTCGCCTTGGTGCGACCGGTCTGGGCATTCAGCATGTTCATCGCCATCATGATCATGATGAGGCCGCCGCCCACCTGCAGCGAGGCCACCGAGATGTTGAAGAACTCAATGATCTGCTGGCCCAGCAAGGCGGAGATGCCCACTACCGTCGCCACCGAGATCGCCGCGATCTTGATGGTATGCCGCTTTTCTTCCTCGGTCTGCTGGGTAGTCAGGCTGATGAAGAACGGGATGGCCCCGATCGGGTTGATCAGCGCCAGCAGCGAGATGAACGACTTAAGCGTATCCATCGGGTTGGGCTAATGTCGCGCTAATGCCGCGTCGGTGCCGCATCGGCACCACGTTGATCGGAGGTTTGCCGCCGGCGGCGCAGAACGCGCCGCCATGCGAGGCTGGTGGACGCCGTTCAGGCTCAGCCGACGAGGGTGCCCTTGGTCGACGGAATCGTGTTGCCGGCGCGCGGATCCATTTCCACCGCCATGCGCAGCGCACGGCCGAAGGCCTTGAACACGGTTTCGCATTGATGGTGGGCATTGATGCCGCGCAGGTTGTCGATATGCAGCGTTACCGCGGCATGGTTGACGAAGCCGCGGAAGAACTCGATGGTCAGGTCCACGTCGAAGCTGCCCACCCGCGCGCGGGTGAACGGCACGTGGAACTCCAGGCCGGGACGGCCGGAGAAGTCGATCACCACGCGCGACAGGCATTCGTCCAGCGGCACATAGCTGTGGCCGTAGCGGGTGATGCCCTTCTTGTCGCCGATAGCCTTGGCAACGGCCTGGCCAAGCGCGATGCCGACGTCTTCCACCGTGTGGTGGTCATCGATATGGGTGTCGCCGCTGGCTTCAACCTCGAGGTCGAACATGCCATGGCGGGCGATCTGGTCCAGCATGTGGTCGAGGAACGGCACGCCGGACGCCAGTTTCTGGCGGCCGGTGCCATCGAGATTCAGCGAAACGCGAATTTGCGTTTCCGAAGTATTGCGGGTGACCTCTGCAACACGCATGGTGTTAATCCTGCAACGCCGCCTGGAAGGCAGCGAGAAATTGCGCGTTCTCTTCGGGAGTGCTGACCGTGACGCGCAGACAGTTGGCCAGCAATGGGTGCATTTTACCCACGTTCTTGATCAAAACCTTGCGCGCGAGCACCCCGTCGAACACATGGGCGGAATCGGCGACGCGCACCAGCAGGAAATTCGCGGCGCTCGGGTACACCGTCACGCCCGGCAAGGCAGCCAGGGCGCTGGCCACGGTGGCGCGCTCGGCGCGCAGTTGCGCAGCCTGCTGGTCCAGCACATCGACGTGCTCCAGCACGAACAGCGCGGTGGCCTCCGTCAGCACATTGACGTTGTACGGCGGGCGCACCTTGTCGAGCTGCGAGAGCCATTCCGGCGCGCCGGCCAGGTAACCCAGCCGGATGCCGGCCAGGCCCAGCTTGGACACGGTACGCATCACCAGCAGGTTGCCGAACTCGGCCAGGCGCGGCATCCAGGTGTCCTGGGCGAATGGCTGGTAGGCCTCGTCGACCACCACCAGGCTTTGGCAAACCTCGCCCTGGGCGGCACGCACGATGGCTTCCATGTCATCCGCATCGAACAGGTTGCCGGTGGGATTGTTGGGGTAGGCCAGGTAGATGATGGCCGGCTGGTGCTCGGCCATGGCCGCGAGCATGGCGGCACGGTCGAGCGTGAAATCCGCCTTGAGCGGCACGCCGACGAATTCCAGCCCGGCAAACTGGGCGGACATGGCGTACATGACGAAGCCCGGCACCGGTGCCAGCACCTTGGCGCCCGGCCTGGCGGCGGCCAGCGACAACATGCTGATGATCTCGTCCGAGCCGTTGCCCAGCAGCACGTCCATGCCCGCGGGCACGTCCATGACCGTTTTCAGGCGCGCGCGCAGCACTTCGCTGCTAGGCACCGGGTAGCGGTTCAACGCCACCTCGGCCAGCCGCGCGGCCAGCTTTGCGCGCAGCGCGTCGGGCAGCTGGTAGGGGTTTTCCATCGCGTCCAGCTTCACCAGACCGTGCGAATCCGGCACATGGTAGGCGCCCATGGCGCGTACGTCGTCACGGATGATGCGTTCGATCAGGGAAGGCTGCACTACGGACATTGGATTACCTCTTGGGTCGGTGGTCGGTGCGGATTGCGGGTATCTGGCCGGCTCCTGGACAAACCCGGGGGAGCCCGGCCGCTTTGCCTAAAGTGCGCTTCAGTTGCGCCTCAGGCGGTATTCGGCACTCCGGGCGTGGGCCTGCAAGCCCTCGCCGTAGGCCAGCTCGGCGGCGATCTGGCCGAGCATCTGGGCGCCCTGCTCGCTCACTTCGATCAGGCTGGAGCGCTTCTGGAAGTCGTACACACCCAGCGGCGACGAGAAACGCGCGGTGCGTGAGGTCGGCAGCACATGGTTGGGCCCGGCACAGTAGTCGCCCAGCGACTCGCTGGTGTAGCGGCCCAGGAAGATGGCGCCGGCGTGGCGGATCTTCTCGGCCCAGTGGCGCGGGTTCTCGGCGGAAATCTCCAGGTGCTCCGGCGCGATCGCGTTGGCGATCTCGCAGGCCTCGTCCATGTCGCGTACCCGGATCAGCGCGCCGCGCCCGGACAGCGAGGCGCGGATGACATCGCGGCGCGGCATGGAATCAAGCTGGCGGTGGATGCTCTCCTCCACCTGGGCCAGGTAGTTCGAGTCCGGGCACAGCAGGATGGATTGCGCGAGCTCATCGTGCTCGGCCTGCGAGAACAGGTCCATCGCCACCCAGTCCGGATCGGTGGTGCCGTCGCAGATCACCAGGATCTCGGACGGGCCGGCGATCATGTCGATGCCGACGGTGCCGAACACGCGGCGCTTGGCCGCCGCCACGTAGGCGTTGCCCGGGCCAACGATCTTGTCGACCTGGGGCAGCGAGCCCGTGCCGTAGGCCAGCGCGCCAACCGCCTGCGCGCCGCCGATGGTGAACACGCGGTCCACGCCGGCTATCTGTGCGGCGGCCAGCACCAGCTCGTTGCGCACGCCGCCCGGCGTGGGCACGACCATGATGACTTCCTTGACGCCGGCCACGCGCGCGGGGATGGCGTTCATCAGCACGGACGACGGGTACGCCGCCTTGCCGCCCGGCACATAGATGCCGACGCGGTCCAGCGGGGTCACCTTCTGTCCCAGCACGGTGCCGTCGGATTCGGTGTATTCCCAGCTGTGGCTGCCGCACTCGATCTTCTGCTTCTCGTGGTAGGCGCGCACGCGCGCCGCCGCAGTCTCCAGCGCCGCGCGGCGCTTGGGCTCGAGTTCGTCGAGCGCCGCTTCGAGCTTGGCCGGCGAGATCTCCAGCGCGGCCATCGAGGCGGCTTCGACGCGGTCAAAGCGTTGCGTGTATTCCAGCACCGCGGCGTCGCCGCGTGCCTTCACATCGGCAAGGATCTGCGCCACGGCGCGATCGATGGCGTCGTCTTCACCGGCTTCAAACGCCAGCACCTTGCGCAACTCGGCGGCAAAGCCCTGCTCGGTTGAATCCAGCCGGCGGATTTCGAGGTTTTCCATAGAATTTTCGTTCATGACTCCATTCCCCAGGCTCTCTCCTGCGCGGCATCAAGCCAGCGCGGCGGAGGCCCGTTCAAACGCGTCGAGAATCGGGGCAAGCCGCTCACGCTTGAGTTTGAGAGCAGCCTGGTTGACCACCAGGCGCGACGATATCTGCACGATCTCTTCCACTTCGACCAGGTTGTTGGCACGCAGGGTCCCACCGGTGCTGACCAGGTCGACAATGGCGTCAGCCAGTCCCACCAGCGGCCCGAGTTCCATCGAGCCATACAGCTTGATCAGGTCCACGTGCACGCCCTTCTTGGCGAAGTGCTCGCGCGCGGTCTGCACATACTTGGTGGCCACGGCCAGCCGCGCGCCCTGGCGCACCGCGCTGGCGTAGTCGAAACCGGCCGAGGTCGCCACCGACATGCGGCATTTGGCGATATTCAGGTCGATCGGCGCGTACAGCCCGGCCATGCCGTGTTCCATCAGCACGTCCTTGCCCGCCACGCCGAAGTCGGCCGCGCCGTATTGCACGTAGGTCGGCACGTCGGAGGCGCGCACGATGATGACGCGCACGTCCGGATCGGAGGTGGGCAGGATCAGCTTGCGCGAGGTTTCCGGATCCTCGGTGACATGGATGCCGGCCGCCTCGAGCAGCGGCATGGTTTCGGTGAAGATCCGGCCCTTGGAGAGGGCCAGCGTCAACTGGGTCGGGGAGGGGCTCATCTGCGTCCTTTTATCTTTTCGTGCGCTCAGGCGATGCGGCGGATCTTGGCGCCCACGGCCGACAGCTTGTCTTCCATGCGGTCATAGCCACGGTCGAGGTGATAGATGCGGTCGATCACGGTTTCGCCCTCGGCCACCAGGCCGGCGATCACCAGGCTGGCAGAGGCGCGCAGGTCAGTCGCCATCACCTTGGCGCCCGACAGACGGGGCACGCCGGTGACCACCGCGGCATTGCCTTCCACCGCGATGTCGGCGCCCAGCCGGTTCAGCTCCTGCACGTGCATGAAGCGGTTTTCGAAAATGGTTTCGGTAATGCGGGCCACCCCGCCGGCCACGCTGTTCAGCGCCATGAACTGCGCCTGCATGTCGGTCGGGAAGGCCGGGTATTCTGAGGTGCGAAAGCTCACCGACTGCGGGCGCTGGGCCATCTTCAGGCGGATCCAGTCCTCGCCCGTCTCGATGGCGGCGCCGGTTTCGCGCAGCTTGTCGAGCACCGTGTCCAGGATGTGCGGCGACACGCCGCGCAGCACCACGTCGCCCAGCGTCGCGGCGGCCGCACACAGGAAGGTGCCGGCCTCGATGCGGTCGGCGATCACGGCGTGGCTGGCGCCATGCAGGCGATCCACGCCCTGCACCACCAGGCGGTCGGTGCCGATGCCCTCGATGCGGGCGCCCATCTTGACCAGCAGGTTGGCCAGGTCGGTCACCTCAGGCTCGCGCGCGGCGTTCTCGAGCACGGTCTCGCCGTCGGCCAGCGTGGCGGCCATCAGCAGGTTCTCGGTGCCGGTCACGGTGATCATGTCGGTCACCACGCGCGCGCCCTTCAAGCGCTTGGCGCGGGCATGGATAAAGCCGTGCTCGATGCTGATCTCGGCACCCATGGCCTGCAGGCCCTTGATGTGCTGGTCGACCGGGCGCGCGCCAATGGCGCAGCCGCCGGGCAACGACACTCGCGCCTCGCCGAAGCGCGCCACCAGCGGGCCCAGCACCAGGATCGAGGCGCGCATGGTCTTGACCAGTTCGTAGGGGGCCTCTGGCGAGTTGACGTCGGCGCCGTTGAGCGTCACACGCGCGCCATCCTGCTCGGCCTTCATGCCCATCTGGCGCAGCAGCTTGAGCGTGGTGCCCACGTCCTGCAGCCTGGGAACGTTGTCGAGTGAGATGGTGTCCGCGCTAAGCAGCCCGGCGCACAGGATCGGCAGCGCAGCGTTCTTGGCGCCGGATACGCGGATCTCGCCTCGCAGCGGGCCATTGCCCTGGATCTCGAGTTTGTCCATGTTCTTTCAATTCCGGCCGGCCGCCCGCTGGCGTCCGGCATGGTTCATTACGGTCCGTGGCGGTGCGTCAAGGGCGCGCCGCCGCAGCATCTGGTACCCGTGGGCCGCCGCGCGTGGTGCGGGCCCTGTTTGTCATGTCCGGCCTGTCGGGCGGCCAGCTTGTTGGTCCGTATTTTTTTGTACGGGGCCGGCTGGTTCCGGCGCTTACTGCTTGCCCTCGCCCGCCTGCGCCTGCCATTCGGCCGGCGTCAGCGTCTTCATCGACAGCGCATGGATCTCGGCGCGCATGCGGTCGCCCAGCGCGGCGTAGACCTGCTGGTGCCGCTGGATCAGGCGCTTGCCGTCAAACTGGGCGCTGACGATGGTGGCAAAGAAGTGCTGGCCGTCGCCCTCCACTTCCAGGTGTTCGCAGGACAGCCCTTGGGCGATATAGTCCCTGACTTGTTGGGGTGTAGGCAGCATGATGGTCTTTTCGCGTTGATTCGCTTGCGTTTCCGGATCTGGATAGACGGGCTCTTGGCTTTCTGCTCTTGTGCTCTTGTGCTCTTGTGCTCTTGCGGGCGGCGTTCAGTGGCGCAGCTTGTAGCCGCTCTTGAGCAGCTGCAGCGCGACCGTGGCAAGCACCACGAAAGCCGTACCCACGACTGCGAGGCTGAAGGTCGGCGCCACGTCGGAGACACCGAAGAAGCCATAGCGGAAGCCGTCGATCATGTAGAAGAACGGATTGGCATGCGACACCGCCTGCCAGAAGGGAGGCAGCGAGTGGATCGAATAAAACACGCCGGACAGGAAGGTGGCCGGCATGATCAGGAAGTTCTGGAAAGCCGCGAGCTGGTCGAACTTCTCGGCCCAGATCCCGGCGATCAGCCCCAGCGTGCCAAGGATCGCCGCACCCAGCACGGCAAACACCAGGATCCACGCGATATTGGCGAAGTGCAGGTTGGCGAACCAGGCCGTCACCAGCAGCACACCCAGGCCCACGGCCAGGCCGCGCACGATGGACGCCACCACGTAGGCGCCGAACATCTCCCAGTGCGACAGCGGCGGCAGCATGATGAACACCAGGTTGCCGGTGATCTTGGATTGGATCAGCGACGACGAACTATTGGCGAAGGCGTTCTGCAGCACGCTCATCATCACCAGGCCCGGCACCAGGAAGGCGGTATAGCTGATCTGGTCGTACACCTTCACCCGGTTCTCCAGCACATGGCCGAAAATCAGCAGGTACAGGATCGCGGTGAGCACTGGCGCGGCCACGGTCTGGAAGCTGACCTTCCAGAAACGCAGCACTTCCTTGTAGAGCAGGGTGCGAAAGCCCACCAGCCCCCCCACCGCCATCGGCGCGAGGTGCGTGTTGATGGCCTCTTGCGTGCCGTCGAATTCAGTTGGCATCTTCATGCTGCAGCCTCCACCGCCGTATCCGGCAGCGCACCCGGCATATGACCTTCGCGCCGCATGATCTGCACGAACACGTCCTCCAGGTCTGCCTTGTTGATTTCCATGTCTTCGATCTCGCAGCCGGCCTCGCGGCAAGCGGCCAGGATCGGCTCCACCGCCGGATAGCCCGACAGGCGCAGGCGCACGGCACGCTCGCCCGGATTGGAGGACGGCATGCGCAGCGGCTCGAGCGCGGCCGGCAACGTGCCTCGGGAGAACGTCAGCGCCAGCTGCAACCCGGCGAACTGGCTCAGCAGGTTGCTGGTGCGGTCCAGCGCCACCACCTCGCCGAACTTGAGCATAGCGATGCGGTCGCACAGCGCCTCGGCTTCTTCGAGGTAGTGGGTGGTGAGGATAATGGTGTGGCCTTCGCGATTCAGGCGCGAGATGAACTTCCACAGCGTCTGGCGCAACTCCACGTCGACCCCGGCGGTGGGCTCGTCGAGCACGATGACCGGCGGCCGGTGCACCAGCGCCTGGGCCACCAGCACCCGCCGCTTCATGCCGCCGGAGAGCTGGCGCATATTGGCGTCGGCCTTGTTGGTGAGATCCAGGTTGGCCATGATCTCGTCGATCCAGTCGTCATTGCGGGTCAGGCCAAAATAGCCGGACTGCAGGCGTAGCGTCTCGCGCACCGTGAAGAAGGGATCGAAGACCAGCTCCTGCGGCACCACGCCCAACATGCGCCGCGCCAGCCGGTAATCGGACACCACGTCGTGGCCGAGCACGCTGACGCTGCCGGAATCGGCACGGTTCAGGCCCGCCAGGATGGAGATCAGCGTGGTCTTGCCTGCACCGTTGGGGCCGAGCAGGCCGAAGAATTCGCCCCGCTCGACGGTGAAGCTGACGCCCTTGAGCGCTTGCAGGTTGCGGTAGCGCTTGCGAACATTTTTGAGTTCGATGGCTTTCATGGCCGGATACTGTTTGGCAGACGCGTCGGGCTTTTGTGGGCTCGCACGCCGGCCTCCTTGAAATGGCGGGGACCGCCTGGGTGCTTCGACCGTGTCTTGTCCGAGCCTTATATGCCGGAACGGTCGAACAACCCGGAATTATAGGGGATGCGGGAGCAGTCCCGCTTTGAGCGCGAGGCGTGGCGCGAGCCATCGCCCGGGCATCGCGGTAGCAAGCGCAGATCAGCAGCTTGCCACGGATGCCGGTTCAATGTCGGTGGGAAACGGTGTCTTGCGCGCCCCGCGCGCCCGTGGCGCCCGCCTGGGCGCCAACTTGCAGCAGGGAATCGACGCCGTACAGCGTGGCCAGCTCAGCCAGCTGGGCCGGTACGCCAACGAACGCGAGCGACTGGCCGCGGCTGCCGGCATCGCGCTGCCAGGCCAGCAGCACGGCGACGGCGGCGGAGTCGACCTGGGTCAGCTTGCTGCAGTCCACCTGGGCTTCGCCCTGGGCCAGGCGTGCCAGCCCGTCACGCAGCACGGTGGCGGCGTTGCGGTTGGTCAGCGAGGTGTCGAGCGAAAGCATCTGGCAGCGGTCCGGGGATGCGGGTCTGGAAAAAAGCACTCCCGCGAGTACGGGAGCGCTCATTGTAGAACACTTCGGCCAGCCATGCTGCGCCGCGGCCTGCCCTGCAGGCAGGCAAGCAGGCTCAGTTCTTGGCGTTGGCGAGCTGGCGGTTGCGGTCCTGCAGCGTCTTGATCACGCCGTCCACGCCCTGCTGGCCCACGATGGTGTTGAAGCTGCCCTTGTAGGCTTCGGTCAGCCAGGCGCCCAGCACGTTGATGTCATAGACCTTCCAGCCTTGCGGGGTCTTCTCGAGGCGGTAGTCGAGCTGGATCGGCTCGCCCTTGTTGATGACCTGAGTGCGGATGGTGGCGTCGGTATCGTCCGGGCTGCCGCGGTACGGGCGGAACTGCACGGTCTGGTCGCGGATCTGCGCGATGGCGCCCGAATAGGTCCGGATCAGCAGGGTCTTGAACTCGTCGGCAATCTGCTTTTGCTGCTCGGGCGTGGCCTTGGACCAGTTGCGGCCCATGGCGATCTGCGTGGTCTTCTGGAAATTCGCGTTGGGCAGGATCTTCTGCTCCACCAGCGCCGAGATCTTGCCGATGTTCCCGGCCTGCATGTCCTTGTCCGCCTTGACCGAAGTCATCACGTCGCCGACCACGGCCTTGACCAGCCCGTCGGGCGTGCTGGCATCCTGCGATTGGGCGTGGGCGGCACCGGCAAAGGCAACCACGGTAAGAAAAGGCAGCAACAGTCGCTTCAGCATATCTTGTCCTTATCAATTCGATAACGCAGGGGCACCGCAGTATGGCAGCCTTGCGCGTCCCGGCCCCAAGGCCGGTAATGGTCATGCGCCCAGTTGGAGTTCGGGCGAGGCCTGCGAGTTCGCGGCGCCGGAGCTTCCGGCGCCACATCTTCATACTTTGTTGCACCGCTCACAGCGGCGACACGAGCTGCAACAACGCCCGCTCAACGCAGGCGGAAATTGCCCATATTGCCAGGCATCTGCACGGGCGGCGTGGGCAGTGACTGGTTTTCCTGCGTGGCGTCCGGCGGCGGGCTGGTCGGCACGGTATCGTCATGCTTCGGCGGGTTGCCATCATAGATCTGGTACTCGCGGCGCTGCAGGTACGCGTCGCGCATGAAGGCGTACTTGTCGAGCGCCGCCATTTCGATCAGGCCCGTGGCGCCAAGCAGCGAGGCCCGGGCGTTGATGACACGCACCCCGAACAGCGAGTTGCGCAGCCACACGGGATCGATATACGCCGACGGATCGATCTGGCGGTCGACCAGCATGCCGGCAGTATCGCGCACCGTGCTCGGCCCGAACAGCGGCAGCACCAGGTACGGGCCTGCCGGCGCCCCCCATACGCCCAGCGTCTGGCCGAAATCCTCCTTGTACTTCGGCAAGCCGGCCGGCGTGGCGATGTCGATCAGGCCGCCAATGCCCAACACGCTGTTGATGACCACGCGCATGGAGTCTTCCGCCGCGCGGGTGGGCTTGCCCTGCAGCAGGTTGTTGACGGCCGAGTAGACATCGCTCACGTTGGAAAATGCGTTGTCGATCGCGGTGCGGATCGGCGACGGAACGTAATCGGCGTACACCTGGGCGACCGGGCGCAGCACGGTCCTGTCGACGGCGTCGTTGACCTTGAAGACTTCCCGGTTGAGGGGCTCGAGGGGATCCTTCGGGTTGGCCGTCGGGCCGGTTGCGCAACCTGCCGCCAGCCATGCGACCGACGCTGCCAGCAACCAGTTTCGTCCCGCACGCCAGCGCGCAGCAGCACGCTTGCCGGTCATTTCAATCCCCCCGCTGCACCGCTGGCGGCTCCGGCTCCGGCTCCAGCGGCAGCGCCGCCGGCGCTGTTGCCACCGGCCCCTGCATCGGCGGCCTTGTTGTACAGGAACTGCCCGATCAGGTTCTCCAGCACCACGGCCGATTGCGTCATGGTGATGCGCGAGCCTTCCGCCAGCATGGCGGTATCGCCGCCCGCCTCAAGGCCCAGGTACTGCTCCCCGAGCAAGCCGGAGGTCAGGATCTTGGCCGAGGTGTCCTTGGGAAACTGGTAGCGCTTTTCCAGGTTGATGGTCACGGTCGCCTGGTAGGTCTTGTCGTCGAAGCGGATATCGGCCACCCGGCCCACCACCACGCCGGCACTCTTTACCGGGGCGCGCGGCTTCAGGCCGCCGATATTATCGAAGCGCGCCTGCACCGAATAGGTCTCCTGGAACGACAGCGTACTCATGTTGCCGGCCTTTAGTGCCAGAAACAGCAGCGCCACGAAACCCGCCACAACAAACAGCCCAACCCAGAAATCGAGTGTATTTCTTTTCATCTGCGTCTCTTCTTCAAGTACTCCGGCTCCGGCGACCGCACCGGCCAAGTCAGCTGAACATCAGCGCAGTCAGCAGGAAATCCAGCGCCAGCACCGCCAGCGAGGCAATCACCACGGTGCGCGTAGTGGCGCGCGACACGCCTTCCGGTGTCGGCTTGGCCTGATAACCCTGGTACAACGCTATAAACGTCACCGCGATGCCAAAAATGAAGCTCTTTATGACGCCATTGAGCACGTCATTGCGAACATCCACCCCATTTTGCATCTGCGACCAGAACGCGCCCGCGTCCACGCCGATCATCTGCACCCCGACCACATAGCCGCCCAGGATGCCAACGGCGCTGAAAATCGCCGCCAGCACCGGCATGGCAACCACGCCAGCCCAGAAGCGCGGCGCGATCACGCGCTGCAGCGGGTTGACGGCCATCATTTCCATGGCGCTAAGCTGCTCCCCAGCCTTCATCAGGCCGATCTCGGCGGTGAGCGAGGTGCCGGCGCGGCCGGCGAACAGCAGCGCCGTCACCACCGGACCCAGCTCGCGCACCAGCGACAGCGCCACCAGCAGGCCCAGCGCCTGCTCCGAGCCGTAGCGATTCAGCGTGTAATAGCCCTGCAAACCCAGCACGAAGCCGACAAACAGGCCAGAAACCGCGATGATCACCAGCGACAGGTTCCCGACAAAGAAAATCTGGTCGCTCACCAGCCGGAAGCGGCGCAGCAGCGCCGGGGACATCGCCAGGACGGTGAAGAACATGCGCGTGGCATGGCCCAGGCCGCTGACCGACTGCCGCACCGCGGAGCCGATGCTCATGAAGAATCCCATCATCGTCCCGCCCCGCTCACGAAGTCCTCGGCCAGCGACGGCCCCGGATAGTGGAATGGAACCGGGCCGTCGGGCTCGGCATGGACGAACTGGTGCACGAAGGGATCCGTCGAGGCGCGCAGGGCCTCGGGCTCGCCTTCGGCGGCAATGCGGCCATTGGCGATGAAATAGACGTAGTCGGCAATGAGGAAGGTCTCGTTGACGTCGTGCGACACGATGATGGTGGTGGCCCCCAGCGCGTCGTTCAGGCTACGGATCAGGCGCGCGGTCAGGCCCAGCGAGATCGGGTCGAGCCCGGCAAAGGGCTCGTCGTACATCAGCAAGGCGGGATCGAGCGCGATGGCACGGGCCAGCGCCACCCGGCGCGCCATGCCGCCGGAGATCTCCGAAGGCATCAGCTCGCGCGCGCCGCGCAGGCCAACCGCATTGAGCTTCATCAGCACCAGGTCGCGGATCATCGACTCGGGCAAGTCGGTATGTTCGCGCAACGGGAAGGCAACGTTATCGAACACCGAGAGATCGGTGAACAACGCGCCAAACTGGAACAGCATGCCCATCTGCCGCCGCACGGCATACAGGTCATTGCGGTCGAGGGTGGGGATATTAGCGCCGTTGAAGAGCACCTGGCCGCTCTGCGGCCTGACCTGGCCGCCGATCAGGCGCATCACGGTGGTCTTGCCGCAGCCGGAGCCGCCCATGACAGCCACCACCTTGCCGCGCGGGAAGCGCATGCTAAGGCCTGACAGGATTGGCTTGCCGCCCGCCGTATAGGCGAAATCGACAGCTTGGAGCTCGACGAGGTTTGAGGCGTAATCGGTCACGTTGGCACCGTGTTAGGCAGTCCGCCATTATAAGGGCTACTACCTAGCGCTGCCCGAGGCAGTGTGCCGCAATCCACATCCGTTAAACGCAAATAATTGTTTCATCACATTTGCGTTGCAAACTTCAATCGCCCTTCCCGCATAAGTGCCCCTTAAGGCTCGGTCGGCCCGCCGGTTTGCCGCAAGATAACCTGCCACTGGATCGATTCCGAGCGGATCGCCGTTGCAAAGGCTTCCGGCGAATCGCGCAGCGGCGTCAGCCCGGCCGCCAGCAAGCGGTCCCGCACCTCGCGCTCGCCCATGATGCTATCCAGTTCGCTGGCGATCCGCGCCACGATGGCATGCGGCGTCTTGGCCGGGGCAATGACGCCGTACCAGGCGCCCGCGCCGTAGCCATCCAGCCCCGACTCCTGCAGCGTGGGCACCGTGGGCGCCAGTTGCGAACGCGCCACGCCAGTCACGCCGAGCAAGCGCAAATTGCCACTCTTGACCTGGGCCTGCACGGAAGCAAATGCGCAGAAGCAGGCGCTGACGCGCCCGGCAAGCATCTCCTGCACCACCGCCGCTTCGCCCTTGGCCGTGACCAGCGGCACCCCGTTCGGCACACCGTGCACGGCATATTGGGCATAGAGGTGCGAGGGGCTGCCAGCCTGGCCGGAACCGTAGCTGTAGGATCCCGGGCTGGCGTTGACCGCGGCGAGCCATTGCTGTGGCGTGCGCATCGGCAGGCGCGCATCGATCACCAGGAACAGCGGCATGGTCGCGACCCGCGCCACCGGCGTGAAGTCGCGCACCACGTCGTAAGGCACCGGCTCCAGGCCCGGCTGGATCAGCATGGTGGCCTGGTGGAACAGCAAGGTATGCCCGTCGGAACTGGCCTTGGCCACCACGTCTCCCGCGGTGGTGCCGCCCGCGCCGGGCCGGTTGTCGACGTCGACCGGCACGTCGAGGTGTACCGCCAGGCGCTCGGCCAGCAGGCGCGCGACAGCATCCGGCACGCCGCCGGCCGGAAAAGGCACGATCAGCCGGATAGGTCGGACGGGAAACGATATCGGGCGCGTAAACGCTGCCGGCGTCGCGGTAGCCGGCACTGAGGCTGGCCGGGCAAGGCCGGGTCCGCTCGCAGCAAGCAGCAGGGCAGCGAGGAACAGTGGATGCCAGACGTGCAAGAACAACTGCAGACAAGCCGGCATGGCAGCGGGGTGAAGCAACTTCGCCTTACCTCGCCAAAGCCGCGAAACAATGCGCACTTCGGACATCAATTCCTCCGGGCCACTGGCATTGCCGTGGCATCTTGATCGGCTGAAAAGGGATTAGCGAGGCAGTCGTTGTTTTTAATGTTCAGATCATTCTACGAAGAATGCCTAGAGCCGCACAGACCACGTTAACCATAGCCGGGACAACCCTGTGAGCACGGCTGGGCGCGGCTCTCCGGGCATCCACGGCCTCTCTCGTTTGGCGCCGCCTATAATCGCCCGTCATGCGTGAATACACTCTGCGGCCCATGCGGGCCACCGACCTGTCCGCCGTGCTGGAAATCCAGGCCCAGTGCTATCGCGGGATGCTGCTGGAGTCCGCCGCAGCGCTGGGCAGCCGCCTGGCGCTGTCGCCCGCCACGTGCTGCGTGGCTGCCGGGCAGGAAGGCAAATTGGCAGCCTACCTGTTTACCCATATGTGGCCGCAGGACAGCCTGCCCGCACTCGACGGCGTGCTGGAGCGGCATTGGGAGCACGCTGGTGAGCCGGCCAGCACGCTGACCTGGTTCGTGCACGACATGGCGGTGGCGCCCGCCGGCCAGGGCAAGGGCCTGGCGCCAGCGCTCTACGCTGCTGCCCGTGCGGCCGCGCTCGATGCCGGATTGCGCTCGTCGCGGTTGGTCGCCGTGCAATCGGCGGCGGCCTGGTGGCGCAGACTCGGGTACGAGAATTTGACGCCCGCCAACGCTGCCTTGTCCGCCAAACTGTCGGCTTACGGCGACGACGCCGTGCTGATGGGCAGCGCGCTGCAGCCACGCTGAGCGCGCCGCAATAAAAAAAACCGCCCGGCTTGCGCGGGGCGGGTCTTGCGACGCGATCAACGCGTCACGGCATCACCATTTCAGCAGATCAGCGCGGCAGTTCCGAATGCCCCATCAGGAAGGCATCGACCGAACGCGCGGCCTGGCGGCCTTCGCGGATCGCCCACACCACCAGCGACTGGCCGCGGCGCACGTCGCCGGCGGCGAACACCTTGGGCACGTTGGTGTGGTAAGCGCGATCGCCTTCGGTGCTGGCACGGGCGTTCTTGCGCGCGTCGGTGTCCACGCCGAAAGCGGAGAGCAGCGAGCCCACCGGGTTGGTGAAGCCCATGGCCAGCAGCACGAGGTCAGCCTTGAGGATGAACTCGCTGTCCGGCACTTCCTGCATCTTGCCGTCCTTCCACTCGACGCGGCAGGCCTTCAGCGCGGTGATCTTGCCGTTCTCGCCGATGAATTCCTTGGTGGCCACCGACCAGTCGCGGCTGCAGCCTTCGTCGTGCGAGGACGAGGTGCGCAGCTTGATCGGCCAGTACGGCCACACCAGCGCCTTGTTCTCTTCTTCCGGCGGCTGCGGCAGCAGCTCGAACTGGATGATCGATTCCGCGCCGTGGCGGTTCGAGGTGCCCACGCAGTCGGAGCCGGTGTCACCGCCGCCGATCACGATCACGTGCTTGCCATCGGCGCGCAGCGCGTTGGGCTCGTCGCCGGCCACTTCCTTGTTCTGCGGGATCAGGAATTCCAGCGCGTAGTGAATGCCGTCGAGGTCGCGCCCCGGCACCGGCAGGTCCCGCGGCACTTCCGAGCCACCCGCCAGCACCACGGCGTCAAACTGGTCTTGCAGGGCCTGGGCCGAGATGGTTTCACGCGCATAGTTCTTGATGCCTGCCGGCAGTTCGCCGTCGGTCACCATCACGCCGGCACGGAAGGTCACGCCTTCGGCCTGCATCTGCTCCATGCGGCGGTCAATCAGCCACTTCTCGAGCTTGAAATCAGGGATGCCGTAGCGCAGCAGGCCACCGATGCGGTCGTTCTTCTCGAACACGGTCACGTCGTGGCCGGCGCGTGCCAGCTGCTGGGCGACGGCCATGCCTGCGGGGCCGGAGCCGACCACGGCAACGGTCTTGCCGGTCTTGTGCTTGGGCGGTTGCGGGGCAACCCAGCCTTCTTCCCAGGCCTTGTCGATGATGGCGTGCTCGATCGACTTGATGCCGACCGGTGCTTCATTGATGCCCAGCGTGCAGGCCGCCTCGCACGGTGCCGGGCAGATGCGGCCCGTGAACTCGGGGAAGTTGTTGGTCTGGTGCAGCACCTCGATCGCCGACTTCCAGTCCTGGCGGTAAACCAGGTCGTTGAAGTCAGGAATGATGTTGTTGACCGGGCAGCCGTTGTTGCAGAACGGAATGCCGCAGTCCATGCAGCGCGCGCCCTGGATCTTCGCTTCGCTGTCGGACAGCGCGAATACGAATTCCTTGTAGTGCTTCACGCGCTTGGTTACGGGCTCGTAACCTTCGTTCTGGCGCGGAAATTCGAGAAAGCCAGTCGCCTTACCCATGTTGCGTCCTTGGTCATGCTGAGCGGCGCCGGCGCATGCGCCGGCCCCGCTGTGAGGTCAGTATCTTGTGAGGCCGGCGCGGATCCGCGACAGCGCTCATGCTTGGTCGGGCTCGCTGCCCTGCCCTTGGGGCTCAGGCGGCGATGGCTTCCCGGTCGCTGTCCTTCGCTTCCTGCTCCTTGGCGTACATCTCGCCCAGCGCGCGCTTGTACTCGGTCGGGAAGACCTTGACGAACTTGCGGCGTGCCGTGGCCCAGTCGGCCAGCAATGCTTTGGCGCGCTCGGAACCCGTGAAGCGGAAATGCTGCTCGATCAAGCCCTTGAGGATGACTTCATCCAGCTGGCGCTGGCCGTTCACCTTGTGCCAGGAAGCGGCCGACTGGCCCTTTTCCTGGTCCGCCGCGGCCAGCACGGTTTCCAGTGCCACCATCGAGGTGTTGCAGCGCTTGTCGAACAAGCCGTCCTCGTCATAGACGTAGGCCATGCCGCCCGACATGCCGGCCGCGAAATTGCGCCCGGTGCCGCCCAGCACCACCACGGTGCCGCCGGTCATGTACTCGCAACCATGATCGCCCGTGCCTTCCACTACTGCGGCGGCGCCGGAGTTGCGCACCGCGAAGCGTTCGCCGGCCACGCCGTTGAAGAAGGCTTCGCCGGCAATCGCGCCGTACAGCACGGTGTTGCCCACGATGATGTTGCGGGTCGGGTCGCCGCGGAACTCGTGCGGAGCGCGCACGATCACGCGGCCGCCCGACAGGCCCTTGCCCACGTAGTCGTTGCCATCGCCAACCAGGTCCAGCGTGACGCCGTGCGCCAGGAAAGCGCCGAAGGACTGGCCTGCGGTGCCTTGCAGCTGGATGTGAATGGTGTCGTCAGGCAAGCCTTCATGGCCATACTGCTTGGCCACCACGCCCGAGAGCATCGCGCCGACGGTACGGTTGACGTTCTTCACCGGCTGGATGAACGACACGCGCTCACCCTTGTCGATGGCCGGACGCGCCTTGGCGATCAGCACGTGGTCCAGCGCCTTGCCGGCTTCCAGCGACAGGCCGTGATCCTGCACGTCGGTGTGGAAACGCGGCACCTCGGCGGGGAACGGTGCCTGGTAGAACACGCGGGTGAAATCGAGGCCGCGTGCCTTCCAGTGCTCGATGCCGGGCTTGGTGTCGAGCAGGTCGGCGCGGCCGATCAGCTCGTCGAACGTGCGGATGCCCAGTTGCGCCATGATCTCGCGGGCTTCTTCGGCGATGAAGAAGAAGAAGTTCACCACGTGTTCGGGCTTGCCCTGGAACTTCGCGCGCAGCGCCGGATCCTGCGTTGCCACGCCCACCGGGCAGGTGTTCAGGTGGCACTTGCGCATCATGATGCAGCCTTCTGCCACCAGCGGTGCAGTAGCGAAGCCGAACTCGTCGGCACCCAGCAGCGCGCCGATGACGACGTCGCGGCCGGTCTTCATCTGGCCGTCGGCCTGCACGCGGATGCGGTTGCGCAAGCCGTTGAGCATCAGCGTCTGCTGGGTCTCGGCGAGACCCAGCTCCCACGGCGTGCCGGCGTGCTTGATCGACGACAGCGGCGAAGCGCCGGTGCCGCCGTCATGGCCGGCGATCACCACGTGATCGGCCTTGGCCTTGGCCACGCCCGCGGCCACGGTGCCCACGCCCACTTCGGACACGAGCTTGACCGAGATATCGGACGCCGGGTTGACGTTCTTCAGGTCGTGGATCAGCTGTGCCAGATCTTCGATCGAGTAGATGTCATGGTGCGGCGGCGGCGAGATCAGGCCCACGCCCGGCACCGAGTAACGCAGCTTGCCGATGTAGTCCGAGACCTTGTGGCCGGGCAGCTGGCCGCCTTCGCCAGGCTTGGCGCCCTGCGCCATCTTGATCTGGATCTGGTCGGCGGACGCCAGGTATTCGGCGGTCACGCCGAAACGGCCCGATGCCACCTGCTTGATTTTCGAGCGCAGCGAATCGCCTGCCTGCAGTTCCTGGTCGCGCACGACGGCTTCGCTACCCAGCAGGCCCTGCATCGTATCGCCCTGCTTGATGGGGATGCCGCGCAGTTCGTTGCGGTAGCGCTTCTCGTCCTCGCCGCCTTCGCCGGTGTTCGACTTGCCGCCGATGCGGTTCATCGCGACGGCCAGCGTGGCGTGAGCCTCGGTAGAGATCGAACCCAGCGACATGGCGCCGGTGGCGAAACGCTTGACGATCTCCTTGGCCGGCTCCACTTCTTCCAGCGCAATGGCGCGGGTCGGATCGACCTTGAACTCGAACAGGCCGCGCAGCGTCATGTGGCGACGGCTCTGGTCGTTGATGATGTTGGCGTATTCCTTGTACGTCTGGTACGCGCCCTTGCCGTCGTCGGCGCGCACGGCGTGCTGCAGCTTGGCCACCGAGTCAGGGGTCCACATGTGCGCTTCGCCGCGAACGCGGTAGGCGTACTCGCCGCCGGTCTCCAGCATGGTTTCCAGCACCGGGTTGTCGCCGAAGGCGTCCTGGTGCAGGCGCAGCGCTTCCTCGGCCACTTCGAAGATGCCGATGCCTTCGACATTCGATGCGGTGCCGTGGAAGTACTTCTGCACCAGTTCGCGCGACAGGCCGATGGCTTCGAAGATCTGCGCGCCGGTGTACGACATATAGGTGGAGATGCCCATCTTGGACATCACCTTCTGCAGGCCCTTGCCGATCGCCTTGACGAAGTTCTTGACCGCCTTCTCGGGCGACAGGTCGCCGGACAGGCCTTGCGCCATGTCGGCCAGCGTTTCCATCGCCAGGTACGGGTGCACGGCTTCGGCGCCGTAGCCGCCCAGCAGGGCGAAGTGATGTACCTCGCGCGCCGTGCCGGTTTCCACCACCAGGCCGGCCGAGGTGCGCAGGCCCTTGTCCACCAGGTGATGGTGGATGGCCGACGTTGCCAGCAGCGCGGGAATGGCCACGTGCTCGGCATCGACGCGGCGGTCCGACACGATCAGGATGTTGTAGCCCGAGCGCACGGCATCCACGGCTTCCGCGCACAGCGAGGCCAGGCGGGCTTCGATGCCTTCCTTGCCCCATGCCTGCGGATAGCAGATGTTCAGTTCATACGAACGGAACTTGCCGCCGGTGTAGTGCTCGATATTGCGGATCTTGGCGATATCCTTGAAGTCCAGCACGGGCTGGGACACTTCGAGGCGCATCGGCGGGTTGATGTTGTTGAGCTCGAGCAGGTTGGGCTTGGGTCCGATGAAGGACACCAGCGACATCACCATGTTTTCGCGGATCGGGTCGATCGGCGGGTTGGTGACCTGGGCGAACAGCTGCTTGAAGTAGTGATACAGCGTCTTGTTCTTGGACGACAGCACGGCCAGCGGGCTGTCATTGCCCATCGAGCCGGTGGCTTCCTCGCCGGCCAGCGCCATCGGCGCCATCAGGAACTTGACGTCCTCCTGCGTATAGCCGAAGGCTTGCTGGCGATCCAGCAGGCGTGCGTCCGGCTTCTTCTCGGCAGCCACGTCCTCGGGCTTGGCATCCAGCTCATCGAGCTTGATGCGCACGGCGTCGATCCAGCTCTTGTAGGGCTTGGCGTTGGCCAGGTTGTCCTTGAGCTCCTTGTCGTCGATGATGCGGCCTTGCTCCATGTCGATCAGGAACATCTTGCCCGGCTGCAGACGCCATTTCTGCACGATGCGCGACTCGGGGAAGGGCAGCACGCCGGCTTCCGAAGCCAGCACCACGATGTCATCCTCGGTCACGTAGAAACGCGCCGGACGCAGGCCGTTACGGTCCAGCGTGGCGCCGATCTGGCGGCCATCGGTGAAGCAGATCGCGGCGGGGCCGTCCCACGGCTCCATCATGGCAGCGTGGTACTCGTAGAAGGCGCGGCGGTTGTCGTCCATCATGGTGTGCTGTTCCCAGGCTTCCGGGATCATCATCATCATGGCGTGGACGAGCGGGTAGCCGGCCATCGTCAACAGTTCGAGGCAATTGTCGAACGATGCGGTGTCCGACTGGCCGGGATAGATCAGCGGCCACAGCTTGGGCAGGTCGTCGCCCAGCACCGGCGACGAGATGGCGCCGGTCCGTGCGTTGACCCAGTTCACATTGCCCTTGACCGTGTTGATTTCGCCGTTGTGGGCGACCATACGGTACGGGTGGGCCAGCTCCCAGGCCGGGAAGGTGTTGGTGGAGAAACGCTGGTGCACCAGGGCCAGGGCCGAGACGGCGCGCGGGTCCTGCAGGTCCAGGTAGTACTCGCCGACTTGCGTTGCCAGCAGCAGGCCCTTGTACACCACCGTGCGCGCCGACATCGACGGCACGAAGTACTCCTTGCCGTGCTTGAGCTTGAGCGCCTGGATGGCGTGGCTGGCGGTCTTGCGGATCACGTAGAGCTTACGTTCCAGCGCGTCCGTGGTCATGATGTCGCGGCCGCGCCCGATGAAGATCTGGCGGATCACCGGCTCGGTGGTGCGCACCGTCGGCGACATCGGCATGGCGGCGTCCACCGGCACATCGCGCCAGCCCAGCACGACCTGGCCTTCCAGGCGCACGGTGCGCTCGAGCTCTTGCTCGCAGGCCAGGCGGGAGGCGTGCTCCTTCGGCAGGAAGATCATGCCCACGCCGTACTCGCCGGACGGCGGCAGGGTCACGCCCTGCTTGGCCATGTCTTCGCGGTAGAACTGGTCAGGGATCTGGATCAGGATACCGGCACCGTCGCCCATCAGCGCATCGGCGCCGACCGCGCCGCGGTGATCCAGGTTCTCCAGGATCTTCAGGCCTTGCTGGACGATCTCATGGCTCTTCTTGCCCTTGATATGGGCAACCATGCCGACGCCGCAGGCGTCTTTTTCATTGGCGGGGTCGTACATGCCCTGGGCTTGCGGACGCGAGGCAGGCGCGTACGTGGCGGCGGCAGGCTCTGCGGCCTGCGCTTGGGCCATCGTTTGCTTTGATTGGGATTGCGATTGGTCCACGGGCTTGATTCCGGTGAGGGCTGCGAGCCAGCAAGGCAGACCGGAACGGGGACCGCACTCTTCCACCGGGGCCGGTTGAAAACCGGGGACGGGGAACCAGAGAGACAGCGGGGCCGCAGCGGCGTACACAGGCGTGACGCGCCGCACAATGAATGTGGGTGGAGGAACTATAAAAGAATCGTACCCGTCCCGCAAAATTTTTAAATGGGGTCAGATCATAAATATACTCGCACCACAACGGGATGGTCTTTATTTGGGGACAGATTAAGTATGGTGCAACGCGGCGCGTGCTTTATCGACCTCCGCAGCAGTCGAGCGCGCCACGCCTCACTTGCCCATGTGGGGTGGCTGGACCGTATCGGGCTCGGACTCCCGGTCCATCGCGGACCGACCCGCCGGGCGGCCCTTGGGCAACGGCTGCACGCGCCGCCCGCCCTGGCGCTCCAGTTGCGCAAGAAAGGCCGCGTCACCCAGGGGCCAGCCGCTATGCGCGTGGCTGCGCAGCGTGGCCAGGGTCATCGACGACAGCCCTTCGGCGGTGACGGCGCGGTAGTTGGATTGACGCTCGAACGGCGTATTGCCCAGCGCCCAGTACGCAGAGTGATCGCTCACAAAGGGGCTGGCCTCGATGCCGGCATGGTGGCGATAGCTGCTCCAGCGATCCCCCTCCGCTGAGGTCACCTCGCCGGCGCGCACGGCGTTGCCCTCCACGTACTGCATGGCCGGCAACATCCAGGCAGCTG
The DNA here is from genome assembly GCF_044627735.1 of Cupriavidus sp. CuC1. Classification (NCBI taxonomy): domain Bacteria; kingdom Pseudomonadati; phylum Pseudomonadota; class Betaproteobacteria; order Burkholderiales; family Burkholderiaceae; genus Cupriavidus; species Cupriavidus sp. CuC1. The sequence continues at coordinate 78,774 of NZ_JBIUHC010000003.1, forward strand.
GATCGAACACCGCCGAGCGAAAGCGGCCATCCCACAGCGTGCCGGTACGGCCGGCGACCCGGTTGAAATAGCGCGCATAGCGGCGCCCTACGGCTTGCATGGTGAGGCTCAGCGAATCGGCATGCCGGGGGGTTGCCACCAGGTGGACATGATTCGGCCGCAAGGCATAGGCGTGGATCGCCAGATCGTGCTCCCGCGCGGCCATGCGCAGGCAGTCCAGGTAATGGAGGTAGTCGTCGGTGCCACGGAAGACCGGCTGACGATTGTTGCCGCGTTGCAACACCAGCGCCGGCAGCGAAGCCGGGGAGAAACGAGGAAGTCGGGCCATGATGGGTGAAGAGGATCGGCGATAAGCGCTTGCCGGGCGGATGGCTCAAACGGAAGCGATGCCCGATGATAGCCTAGCCGCAGCCTGATCCGTCCCCAATTTTCCCGCCGGCCGCGCGGGCCTAGCTTCCTTCGTCGACTGCAAATATGCGGCGGTGCTCCCGGATCGCATAGCGGTCGGTCATGCCGGCAATGTAGTGCGAGATCAGCCGGGACTGGTCGCGGCCCTGCCCCGCCTGGTACTGCGGCGGCAGCAGGCGCGGATCGGCCATGAAGACATCGAACAGGTCGGTGATGATGCGCTGGGCCTTGGAGGACATGCGCATCACCAGGTAATGGCGATAGAGATGGCGGAACAAGAAGCGCTTGAGCGCCGCCGCTTCCTCGCGCACCGGCGCGCTGAAGGCCACCATCGGGCCCGCGGCCCGCACGGCCTCGATGCTACGCGGGTTGGCGGCGGCAATGTTCTGGCTGGTGGTTTCGATCAGGTCGACAATCAGCGTGTTGATCATGCGGCGTACGGTCTCGTTGATCACGCGCCGCCCGTTGATGCCGGGAAACGCCGCCATCGCCTCGGCCCGGTGGCGCCCCCACATCGGCACTTCGTCCATCTGCTCGAGCGTGAGCAGCCCTGAGCGCAGGCCGTCGTCGATATCGTGGTTGTTGTAGGCGATCTCGTCGGCCAGATTGGCCAGTTGGGCCTCCAGCGAGGGCTGCGTCCCCTCCAGGAAGCGCCGGCCCAGTTCGCCAAGCGCAGAGGCATTGACGCGTGAGCAATGCTTGAGCACGCCCTCTCGCGTCTCGAAGGTCAGGTTGAGCCCGTTGAAGCCGCCATAGCGCTCCTCCAGCTCATCCACCACCAACAGGCTCTGCAGGTTGTGCTCGAAGCCGCCGTGGTTCTTCATGCAGTTGTTCAGCGCATCCTGCCCGGCATGGCCGAAGGGCGTGTGGCCCAGGTCGTGCGCCAGCGAAATGGCTTCGACCAGGTCCTCGTTCAGGCGCAGGTTGCGGGCGATGGAGCGCGCGATCTGCGCCACTTCCAGGCTATGGGTGAGCCGGGTGCGGAACAGGTCACCCTCATGGTTGACGAAGACCTGGGTCTTGTACTCGAGCCGCCGGAAGGCCGTGCTATGGATGACGCGGTCGCGGTCGCGCTGGAACTCCGTGCGCGAGGACGAGGCCGGTTCGGCGTGCACCCGCCCAAGTGTCTGCGCGGAGCGGGCGGCATAGGGAGCGAGATGGCTTTCGAGGTCGGTCATGCGGCAATCCGGTCAGGCGTCCGGCCGGGTGGCGGTGCGCCGCCCGGCCGGGGTTGCAAGGCATAACCGATCGCGTCAGGCGACCGGCGCCTCGGTAGGCGGCCTGAGCACCGCGTGCTGCAAGGTAGCGCGCAAGTCAGGGTCCGGCACGGTGGTGATGAAGGCTTCGCCCAGCTTCCTGAGCAGGATGAACTTGATGCTGCCGGCTTCTGCCTTCTTGTCCACTTTCATCAGTTCGATGTAGCGGTCGGTGCCAAGTTCCGGCGCGACCACCGGCAGCATGGCGGCGCGGATTAGCTGCACAACGCGCGCGCGCGTTTCGATGTCGATGAAGCCGAGCCGATGCGACAGATCCGCCGCCATCACCATGCCGCAACCCACGGCCTCGCCGTGCAGCCATTCGCCGTAGCCCATGCCCGCCTCGATGGCGTGGCCGAATGTGTGGCCAAAATTAAGCATCGCGCGCAGGCCGCCCTCGCGCTCGTCCTGGGCCACCACGGCGGCCTTGATCTCGCAGGAACGCTTGACCGCCAGCGCCATGATGTCGGGATCACAGGCGTGGAGCGCGCGGATATTGCGCTCGATCCAGCCGAAATACTCGGCATCGGCCATGGCGCCGTGCTTGATCACTTCGGCCAGGCCCGCCGCGAGTTCGCGCTCCGGCAGCGTGCGCAAGGTGTCGATGTCGGCAATCACCGCATTAGGCTGGTGGAAGGCGCCGATCATGTTCTTGCCGAGCGGGTGGTTGATGCCGGTCTTGCCGCCCACCGACGAATCCACCTGCGACAGCAGGGTCGTGGGCACCTGCACGAACGGCACGCCGCGCATGTAGCAGGCGGCGGCAAATCCGGTCATGTCGCCCACCACGCCGCCACCCAAGGCGATCAGCGTGGTCTTGCGGTCAGCGCCCGCGCTCAGCAGCGCGTCGAAGATCAGGTTGAGTGTTTCCCACTGCTTGAAGGCTTCGCCGTCGGGCAGGGTCACGGTGCGCACGGTCTTGCCGAGCGCCGCCAGGCTGGCCTGGACACGGGCGGCGTATAGCGGCCCTACGGTCTCATTGGTGACGATGACGGCATGCTGGCCGCGCACATGGGGGCGGAACAACTCAGTCTGGTCAAGCAGGCCGGTGCCGATATGGATGGGGTAGCTGCGCTCCCCAAGGCTGACTTCAAGGGTGATCATTGTGATTCTGGTCCTGCGCCGGGAGGTTGTCCGCGCACTCGCCGTCTGCCCCTTCGGGCTCTTCGGCGGCAACGGTGAAACCGGCCATTTCAAGTTGCATCAACACCATATTAGCAAGCTGCGCTACTGAAGGCTTGCCGGTTTCGATGATGAAATCCGCCACCTCGCGGTAAAGCGGGTCGCGCTCGCCATAGAGCGTTTCCAGCCGTCCCTTGGGGTCTTCGGTCTGCAGCAGCGGGCGATTGCGGTCGTGACGGGTGCGCAGCCACAGGTCGTGCGGGCTGGCGCGCAGGTAGACCACGGTGCCGCGCGCCTTCAGGTGCGCCCGATTCTCCGGACGCAGCACGGCGCCGCCGCCGGTGGCCAGCACGATGCCGCGGCGCTGGGTGAGCTCGTCGATCGCCTGCGCCTCGCGGTCGCGAAAGCCCGCTTCGCCCTCGTGCTCGAAGATGATCGGGATGCGCACGCCGCAACGCGCCTCGAGTTCGTGATCCGAATCGAAGAACGGGTAGTTCAGGCGCCGGGCCACGGTGCGGCCGACGGTGGTCTTGCCGGCACCCATCAGGCCGACAAAGAAAAGGTTCGGGCGGGTGGCTGTCACTGGCGTGTGGGGCGGGAGCCGGGTCTCTGGCCGGCCCTCGCGGTGGAAAACTGCATCATCTTCTTATGTTGGGACGATCCGGGCAAGTGGCGCGGCGCAATCGGCACAAGGCAATCCGCCTCGCGACACGCCTTGCGCGCGCCTGCCACATGCCCCTCGCCCAATCTCTCTAGCCCGCCTGGACAATAAAAAAAGCCGCATCGAAACGATGCGGCCTGCCAGTCTACTGCATCCGGCGCGAGCGGGGCTATTTCAGCGACACGCTGTCGTTGAGCACGCGCGGCGTCAGGAACACCAGCAGCTCGGTCCGGTTGTTGACCTTGGCGTTGTCCTTGAACAGGTTGCCAAGCACCGGGATATCCCCCAGGAATGGCACCTTGTTCACATTGGTGGACTCGGTCTGGCTATAAATGCCGCCAATCACCACGGTGCCGCCATTCTCCACCAGCACTTGCGTCTGCACGTGCTTGGTGTCGATGGCAAAGCCCGAGGTGGTCTGGATGCCCACGCTGTCCTTGTTGACGTCGACGTCCAGCAGGACATTGCCTTCCGGCGTGATCTGCGGCGTGACTTCCAGCTTCAAGTTGGCCTTGCGGAACTGCACCGAGGTGGCGCCGCTGGAGGTGGCGGCCTGGTAGGGCAGCTCCGTGCCTTGCTCGATCAGCGCCTTGATATTGTTGGCGGTAACCACGCGTGGGCTGGAGATGATCTTGCCCCGCCCATCCGCTTCCAGCGCGGACAGCTCGAGCGCCAGGAAACGGCCGGCAGCGTTGTTGAACAGGCTGACCGCGACCGAAGCCGGATTGACGCCGTTGATCGCCGCCGCTGGCAGGCTCAGCGCCGGGCCATTGTCCCAGGTCGCGTTCTGCGTCACCGGGCTCACCACATTGGTGTAGGTGTTGCCGTAGCCGGCGCCGGCCGTCTTGGAGGCAAAGCCCAGCTTGACGCCCAGGTTGCGGCTGAAGGTATCGTTGGCCTCGACGATGCGCGCCTCGATGATGACCTGGCGCACCGGGATGTCGATCTTGCCAAGGAAGCTCTGCACCTCTTCCAGCTTGGTCGCGATATCGGAGACGAACAGCTGGTTGGTACGGGGATCGGCGGTCAGCGAGCCGCGCTTGGACAGCATGCGGGTGCTGCCCGCCGTGCCGGCCAGGCCGCCCGCCGCGCCGATCGGGCTTACGCTGCCCAGCGCGCCCGCGCCGCCGGCGGAACCTGCCGCGGCCAGCCCGAGCAGCATGCGCCGCACGTCTTCGGCACGCTGGTAGTTGAGCTGGAACACCTGGCTGCGGATCGGCTCGAGGTCATTGATCTGCTGCTGGGATTCGAGCTCGAGCTTTTCCTTGGTGGCCAGTTCAGCCTTGGGCGCCACCCACAGCACATTGCCGTTGCGGCGCGAGGCCAGGCCCTTGGCATCGAGCACGATCTGCAGGGCCTGGTCCCAAGGCACATCCTTCAGGCGCAGCGTCAGGTTGCCTTGCACGCTTTCGCTGGTGATGATGTTGAGGTTGGTGAAATCGGCGAACACCTGCAGCAGCGAACGGATGTCGATGTTCTGGAAGTTCAGCGAGAGCCGCTCGCCGCGGAAGCCTGCCCCGCTGATCAGCTTGGCCGGATCTTCCTTGACCGGGCGCACCTCCACCACGAACTGCGTATCGGTCTGGTAGGAGCTGTACTCCCAATTGCCGCGCGGCTCGATGGCAAGGCGCGTGGTGCCGTTGTTTTCGCTCGCCCGCATGCCCTGCACCGGGGTGCCGAAATCGCTCACGTCATAGCGCCGGCGCAGGGCGTCGGGCAATGACGTATTGAGGAATTCGACCACCACGTTCTGACCCTGCTGCGCGATATTGATGGCGGAGTCCCGCGATGAGAGATCCACCACGATGCGGCCCGCGCCATCCTGGCCGCGGCGAAAATCGATATTGCGCAAGGTTGACCGGTTCCACGGCGCCGCAGGCGCTTGCGCCGAGCTGACGGCGAAAGTCGGCACGGCGGCCCTGGCGGTCGGGGCGACGTTGTCGAGCAGCACCACGAACTGGTTGCCGCGCACTTCGGTGCGATAGCTGGCCACGCGGGTCAGGTCGAGGACCACGCGGGTGCGGTCGCCGATCTGCACCACATTGGCGCTCTTGAGCAACTTGCCCCCAAAGTCGTATTGCGCCCGCCCGGCCGCGAAACCGGTATCGAGGAAATCGATGGCGAGCTTGGGCGGATTCTGCGTGGTGAAGTCGGCCGGCTTCTGCGTTGGCGGCCGCTGCAGCTCGACCGTGAACACCGTCTGCTCGCCCACCGTGGTGGCATCCACGCGCTTGACCGCGTTGCCCGTTGTCGATTGCGCCTGCGCAGCCGGCGCGCCCAAGACCAGCATCATCACCGCAGCGCCAGCAAGCGCCCGGTACCAGCGACCCATGATCATGCCGACCCCTCCAGCTTCAGGCTGGTCATTTTTTCTTTCCACTCGGCTACCCCTTCCCGGACCAATTCGCGCAACACGATCTCCTGATCGTTGATGCGGACCACCCGGCCGTAGTTCTGGCCGAGATACTGACCCACCTTGACGTGGTGGATCTTGTTATCTACCTGCACGACGCCGTAGGTCTCGCCGCTCTTCTTCATGGCGCCCAGCATCTTGAAGTTCTCCAGCGGGAAATCCTCCAGCGGCTCGCGCCGACGGCCGGATTCCGGGGACTCGGACAGAACCCGGTTCAGGTCGCCGATCTTGTTCTGGGCAAAGGGCTCGGGCGCACTGCGGCCCTCGTAGTCGCGCGGCACGTACGGCTTGGGCTCGGGCAGCGGCGCCGGCGGCGGCGCCTTGGCGGCCTGGGCTTGCGCCATCCACTGGCGCAGGCCATCTTCCTCGCTGCTTCCGCAGGCTGCCAACAGCGCGACGCCGATCAGCGCGCAAGCGCAGGCACGCAGGCGCGAAGCCTGGATCGCTGGCATCATTTTTTCGCTCCCGCAGCCGTCTTGGCCGCCGCGGCGTCCGCCTTGCGCTGCGCCGCCTGTTCTTCGGGATCCAGCGCGCGGTAGGCCATTGCCACGGCCTCCATCGTCAGCCCGCCATCCTTGCCGGTGGCGAACTGCAGCCCCTGCATCGAGACGATGCGCGAGAGCGCGGCAACATCGGCATTGAACTGGGCCACGTCGTGATAGCGGCCGGTGACCTTCAGGTTGACCGGGATCTCGGCAAAGTAGGGCTTGATCACGGCGGGTTGCGGCTTGAACAACTCGAACTGCAGGCCACGCGCCACGCCAGCGTGATTGACGTCGGCCAGCAGCGCGTCCATCTCGGTCTTGTTGGGCAACTGGCGCTCGACCAGCGCCACGCGCTGCTCCACTTCGGCCTTTTGCTTGCGCAGCGCGTCCAGGTTGGCCACCTGCGCCACCTTGCTCATGTAGGACTGCTTCAGGGTGTCCTGCTCGGCATGCCGGCGATCGAGATCCTCGAGCTTGCCGCCCCAGTAGAACTGCCAGCCAAGCAGCAGCACCAGCGCCGCAGCCAGCACCGCGAACAGCACCCGCGGGGCGGCCGGCCAGGTTTCCGGCTCATTGAGGTTCAGGCCACGGAACTGCGCGGTGAGATCGTTCAACGTGGCCAGCGAGATTTCGCTATTGAGTGCCATGGTCAGCCCCCTGCGCCTGCCGGCGCACTCGCGCCGGCGGAGCCGGCCTTGCCCTTCTTGCCGTCGTCCGGTGTTTCCGGCGCACGGTAGGCGAAGCGCATCGAGAAATCGAACAGCCGCCGCTGCTCGCGCAGGTTGTTGGTCATCATCACGGCCTTGGATTCGCCCAGCTCGGCCTTGTCCAGCCACTGCACCTGGCTAAGGTTGCGCAGCAACTCCGACACGCGCTCGTTCGACTGCGCGATGCCGGTCACGGTAAAGGCGTCGCCGGTCTGCTTGAGGGTGGTCAGGTACACGCCTTCGGGCACCTGGCGCACCAGTTCCTCCAGCAGTTGCACGGGACGGTTGCGCTCGTTCTGCAGGCCCTCGATGGCCTTCTGCCGCTGCAGCAGCCCCTCGATATCCTTGCGCAGCGTATTCACCTCGCGGATCTGCCCGTCCATGCGGTTGTTCTCCGCCAGGAGCACCTGGTTCAGGCTGGCCACGGCATCGACACGGTGATCGATGTACATGCCGCCCAGCAGCACCGCCAGCGCGCCGGCGCCGGCCGCGCCCCCCAGCACGGCATAGACCTTCTTGCGCCGCGATGCCCTGCGGGCTTCGTGGTACGGCAGCAGATTAACTGTCGGGATCGAGTTGGTAGACATGCGGCTTCCCTCGCTGGCTTACTGCAGGCCGCGCAGCGCAAGCCCGGCGCTCACGATGTAGGCCGGCAGGTCGCGCTGCAGATAGCGCTCGTTGACCTTGACGGCTGTCATCATGTTGGCGAACGGGTTGGCCAGCGTGGTGGTGATCTCGGTTTGCTGCTCGATCGCGGCTTGCACGCCGACCAGCGACGCATGGCCGCCAGAGAGAAGGATCTCGTCGACCCGGCCGATGCTGGACGCCGACAGGAAGTTGCGCACGGCGCCTTGCACCTCCACCGCCAGCGCCTCCAGGCAGGGCTTGAGCAGCTGGTTGCGCCAGGCTTCGGGCAGCGTGTTCTTGCGCTTCTTGATCTCGGCCTTGAGCGCGTCCAGCGTGAACATGCGCGCCGCGCTCTGGGTGAGCTGGTCGCCGTAGCTGTTGAGCGGCTGCTCGTAGAGCTCTTTCCAGCCTTGGTAGAAAATCGCCTTGGAGCGGCTGCCGCCAAGGTGGATCACGGCCACCACGGGCAGCTCCTTGGCGTCGGTGGCGCTGATGTCGGCGGACACGCCCAGCATCTGCACCACGGAGCGCTGCACCGCGTATTCCTCGACGTCCATCACGTGCGGCTTGAGCCCGGCCATTTCGGCGGCGGTCACGCGCTCCTGCACGCGGTCGCTGTTGGCCGCGGTGACGCGCACGCCGATGCCGCCCTCGGTTTCGCTGGGGCCGATCACGGCAAAATCGAAATTGACGGCCTGCGATGGCGGATAGAGGCGATGCGCCTCGGATTCCACCTGGACGTAAAGCTCGTCCTCGGACAAGTTGTCCGGCAGGCTGACGGTCTGCGATTCGGTCAGCATCGAAGGCACGCCGAGCACCACCTCCTTGGTGCGGATGCCGGCTTTGCCGAGGGCACGCTTGAGAGCGATGCCAACGGCTTCGATATTGACCACGTTGCCATCGGCAACGGCATTACGGTCCAGCAGTTCGCTGGCACATTTTTCCAGCCGATAGTCGTTCTTGCCACTGCCCACGGACAGCTCGACTACCTTAACGCTGGACGACCCGATGTCAACGCCGACCGTCGTACGGCGCAACAACCCCGACAAGATGCCTCGCCGCAAGGTGACCCCCTGACCGTTGAACTCGCCTTGGCTTGCTTGCTCTAATTTGGCGAGTCTGTATTGTTTCTTGGATGAAACGTTTTGCTCTTTTAGTTGGTGGATTCTCACCAAAAAACTGGGCGCTGGCAATGTGCCGGTTTGACCACGATTGCTTTTCATCAACACCCCCCACAAAGCGTTGCCAAAATCCCACGGTGCCCCTCACCCGCCCCGCCGCGCCCATCTTTTCGTTTCATGCAGATCTCAATTCCATTACATCTTGTAACAGCGCGATAGCGGCGTGCGCGCCACAACGCGCCGGGTGCGGCGTATCCCGGGAGATATAATCCCGGCACCTCTAACTAGGTATTTCCCTTATGGCCACAGCACAACAGAAGCCTGCCCTGCCCGCCCGGCGTCCGATCTGGATGCGGCTAACCTTTTGGGCCCTGGGCCTGCTGGTAGCCGGGATCGTGGCGGTGGCACTGCTGGTGGGATACGCGCTGCTGGTGGCCGCCCCCAATCTGCCTTCGCTCGATACCATCACGGACTACCGCCCCAAGATCCCGCTACGGATCTACACGGCCGACAACGTGCTGATTGGTGAGTTCGGCGAGGAACGGCGCAATTTCGTGCCTATCGCGCAAATACCGGATGTGATGAAGAAGGCTGTGCTGGCCATCGAGGACGACCGCTTCTACGAACACGGCGGCGTGGACTTCGTCGGCGTGCTGCGCGCCGGGCTGGCCAACCTGCGCGGCGGCCTGTCGCAAGGCGCCTCCACCATCACCATGCAGGTGGCGCGCAACTTCTTCCTGTCCAGCGAGAAGACGTACACCCGAAAGCTGTATGAAATGCTGCTGGCCTACAAGATCGAGGCCAACCTGTCCAAGGACCAGATCCTCGAGCTGTACATGAACCAGATCTACCTGGGGCAACGCGCCTATGGCTTTGCCAGCGCGGCCCGGGTGTATTTCGGCAAGTCGATCAAGGACGTGACGCCGGCCGAGGCCGCCATGCTGGCCGGCCTGCCCAAGGCGCCGTCGGCCTACAACCCGGTGGTCAATCCCAAGCGCGCCAAGGTACGCCAGGAATACATCCTGCAGCGCATGCGTGACCTGCGCTACCTCACGCCCGAGCAATACGACCAGGCCATCCACGAAGAACTGAAGGTGCGCGGCGAAGGCAATGAGTTCTCCACCCACGCCGAGTACGTGGCCGAGATCGTGCGCCAGCTGATGTATGCCCAATACCGCGAGGAAACCTACACCCGCGGCCTGACCGTCTACACCACGCTCAACAAGCCTGACCAGGATGCCGCCTACGAGGCGGTGCGCTCGGGCATCATGAATTACGAGCGCCGCCATGGCTACCGCGGCCCCGAGGCATTTATCGACCTGCCCCCCGGCGCGGACGAGCGCGAGCAGGCCATCGACGACGCGCTGCTCGAGCACCCGGGCAGCGACGACCTGCGCTCGGCCGTGGTCACCAGCGTGACGGCCAAGCAAGTCACCGCCACGCTGCTGTCCGGCGAAGTCGCCACCATCGAAGGCCAGGCGCTGCGCTTCATCGCACCGTCGCTGGCGGCCAACGCGCAGCCCAGGGCCAAGATCCGGCCGGGCGCGATCATCCGCGTGACGCAGGACGAGAAAGGCGCATGGACGGTCACGCAGTTGCCGGAAGTTTCCGCCGCCTTTATCTCGCTCAGCCCGGAAGACGGCGAGATCCGCTCCATGGTTGGCGGCTTCGATTTCAACCGCAACAAGTTCAACCACGTGACGCAGGCCTGGCGCCAGCCCGGCTCCAGCTTCAAGCCGTTCATCTACTCTGCCGCGCTGGAAAAGGGCTTCTCCCCCGCCACCGTGATCAACGACGCGCCGATTTCGATCAGCGACAACGGCGGCCAGGTCTGGGAGCCGAAGAACTACGACGGCAAGTTCGAAGGCCCGATGACCATGCGCCGCGCGCTGGCCAAGTCCAAGAATCTGGTGTCGGTGCGCATCCTGCGCGCCATCGGCACCCAGTACGCCCAGGACTACATCACGCGCTTCGGCTTCGACGCCGACAAGCACCCGGCTTACCTGCCGATGGCGCTGGGCGCGGGCAGCGTCACCCCGCTGCAGATGGCGGGCGCCTATTCGGTGTTTGCCAACGGCGGCTTCCGCGTCAATCCCTACCTGATCCAGAAGGTGGTCGATGCCCGCGGCAACGTGATTTCCGAGACCAAGCCCCAGCGCGCCGGCGAGGATGCAGTGCGCGTACTCGACGCCCGCACCGCCTTCATCGCCGACAGCATGCTGCGTGAGGTCGTGCGCAGCGGCACGGCAAACAGCGCCAAGCAGCGCCTGGGCCGCAATGACCTGGCCGGCAAGACCGGTACCACCAACGACGCCGTCGACGCCTGGTTCGCCGGGTACACGCCCAAGCTGGTGGCCATCGCCTGGATGGGCTACGACCAGCCCAAGAGCCTGGGCGTGCGCGAGACCGGCGGCGGCCTGGCCTTGCCGATCTGGGTGGGCTACATGGGCAAGATGCTCAAGGGCGCGCCGGAAATCCCCGAACGCCAGGCTCCGGAAGGCGTGGTCATGGTGGGCAGCGACTGGACCTTCGAGGAGAACGCGGGCGGCGCCGGCGTGGCTTCGGTTGGCCTGGGCGATCCGTGGCCGGGCAAGCCGGACGAAAGCACGCAATCGCCCGCCGATGTCGAGGCGGAGAAGAAGCGCATCCTGGAGATGTTCGGCGGCGGCTGAGGCCCCGCCGGGCGCACCCAATGAAAAAGCCGGCTTCTCAAGCCGGCTTTTTCGTGCCTGCGTGCTGCGCTCAGGCCAGTTTCAGCGTCACCCCCGCCTGCTGGCTTACGTAGCCGGACAGCGCCGCGTACAGCTCCCCGCCGCCGCGCGTATCGACCCAGCGCTGGCCATCATGGCGAAAATGGAAACCGCCCGAACGCGCCGCCACCCACAGCTCCTGCATGGGCGCCTGGCTGTTGACGATGATCTTGGAGCCGTCTTCGAATTCGAGCTCCACGAGATTGCCGGCGCGGTTGATTTCGATGTCGGCATCGGCTGCGTCGGCCGCGGTTTCCACTGCGCTTTCCAGCCGGTCCAGCTCTTGCTGGGCCAGCGCCAGGAACTCACTTTCACTCAGGGGGGGCATGCTAAACTCCGAGACCGCCGGCCGGCACCGCCATAGCGATGTAGTGCCGTAGCCGGCAGCGTATTGAAAAGTACTTCGTATTTCCGATGGTCCCGCCGCGCTCCGCTTGGGGACACTCCGGGACACTCCGGGACGATCGGGGACGACTCTGGACGACATTTTAAGGACGACCCGATGTTGCGTCGTGTTGCGATTGTATCGGCGTTTGCCGCCAGCCTTGCGATGCCCCTGCTGTCGGGATGCGGCATTCGCGGCCCGCTGGTGATGCCCAAACAGCCTCCCGCACCGGCACAGCCGGGCGTACCGGATCCCGGCCTGGGCAACCCGGCCGTGCCGAATCCGGCGGCTCCCCGGGGCTCCGCCTCCACAGCGGGACCCACCACGGCCCCGGACGCAGTGCCGGCCGCCACTCCCACCGCCAAATAACCATGACCGCCTTTTTCCATCGCCACGACGGCGCCCTGACCGTCGAGCACGTACCGCTCGCGCGCATCGCCGCCGAATACGGCACCCCCACCTACGTCTACTCGCGCGCCGCGCTGACCGCCGCCTACCAGGCCTACGCCGCTGCGTGCCAGGGGCGCCGCGCGCGCGTGCAGTACGCCATGAAGGCCAACTCGAACCTGGCGATCCTGCAGGTCTTTGCCAAGCTCGGCGCGGGCTTCGACATCGTGTCCGGCGGCGAGCTGCAGCGCGTGCTGGCGGTGGGCGGCGATCCGCGCAAGGTGGTGTTCTCGGGCGTGGGCAAGACCGCCGCCGAGATGGAACTGGCGCTCCAGCACGATGTGCTGTCGTTCAACGTGGAGTCGATCCCCGAACTGGACCGCCTCAACGCCGTGGCGGGCCGCCTGGGCAAGCGCGCGCGCGTGTCGCTGCGCATCAACCCGGATGTGGACGCCAAGACGCACCCGTATATCTCCACCGGCCTGAAGGGCAACAAGTTCGGCATCGCCTTCGAGGACGTGCTGCCGACCTACCGCACCGCCGCCGCGCTGCCGCACCTGGAAGTCGCGGGCATCGACTGCCATATCGGCTCGCAGATCACCGAGGTTGCCCCTTACCTGGAAGCACTGGACAAGGTGCTTGACGTGGTGGAAGCGCTCGAGCGCGAAGGCATCAACCTTGAGCACATCGACGTGGGCGGTGGCCTTGGCATCACTTACGACGACGAAACGCCGCCGGACATCACCGGCTTTGCCCGCACGCTGCTGGAGCGCGTTGCCGAGCGTGGCCACGGCCATCGCGAGGTACTGTTCGAGCCGGGCCGCTCGCTGGTGGGCAACGCCGGCGTGCTGCTGACCCAGGTCGAGTTCCTCAAGCCGGGCGTTGCCAAGAACTTCTGCATCGTCGACGCGGCCATGAACGACCTGGCCCGCCCCGCCATGTACGAGGCCTACCACCGCATCGAGCCCGTGCAACTGCGCGAAACCGCGCAGGCAACCGCCCTGACCTACGACGTGGTCGGCCCGGTGTGCGAATCCGGCGACTGGCTCGGCCGCGATCGCGCCCTGGCGGTGCAGCCGGGCGACCTGCTGGCCGTGATGTCGGCCGGCGCCTATGGCTTCGTCATGAGCTCCAACTACAACACCCGCCCGCGCGCGGCGGAAGTCATGGTCGACGGCCACGACGTGCACCTGGTGCGCGGCCGCGAGCACGTGGTCGATCTGTTCCGCGACGAACGCCTGCTGCAAGGCTAAGCACCCGCCCTCCCCCTCCACCACTTGCCCCCAATGGCCGTCAGCGGCCTGATCCTGGGCGGGCGCGCAGTGGTGGCGGACAGCACCCCCTGCCATACGGCCGGCGCATCGCGTGCCGTTTGCGCCAACGTGCGGCTCGCGCCGGGCCGCTTTGCGGGCGGCGGCATTGCTCGACGGAGCTGGACCTGGTCCGGGGACATCTTGAAACCCTATGGCTCCCCCAAGCCGTGCAGCCGCCCCGCCGAGCGCGAGATCACGCTCTTACCTTTGAGCGCTACCGTTGCGCCTTGAGGCCCGTTGCGGGCTTGCGCCACCACCACCAGCCACGCATCGCCAGCAAGCCGAACACCACCGCGGCGTAGATCGATACCGTGCCGAAGTCGTTCTTGCCGGCCTTATGCCACCAGTAGTGCAGGATCGCCAGCACAGCGATGGCGTACACCGCCCGGTGCAGCCCTTGCCAGCGCTTGCCGCCCAGCCACTTGACCATGGCATTGGCCGAGGTGGCCGCCAGCGCCACCATCAGCACGAAGGCGGCAAACCCCACCGTGATGAAGGGGCGCTTGGCGACGTCCTTGACGATGTAGGCCACATCGAAGCCCCGGTCCACGGCAAGCCACAACAGGAAGTGCTGCAGCGCGTAGAAAAAAGCAAAGAGCCCGAGCATGCGGCGCAGGCGGATCAGCCAGTTCCAGCCGGTAAGCCGGCGCAACGGTGTCACCGCCAGCGTGACGCACAGCATGGCCAGCGTCCAGGTGCCGGTCGAGCGCGTGACGAACTCCAGCGGATTGGCGCCGAACTGATCGGTAAAGCCGAGATAAAGCAGCCGCAGGAAAGGCAGCATGACAAGCAGCCACACCGCCCCCTTCACCGTGCGCACGCGTTCTGGCGCAAGCGTCGCGAATCCGGGCTGTGCGCGCGCTCGCGCCGGGCGCACAGCCGGGCGCGACGGGGACATATCCGGGGGCGCCATCAGAAGAACTTCCGCAGGTCCATGCCCTGGTAGAGCGACGCCACCTGCTGGCCGTAGCCATTGAACGGCAGCGTCTTGCGCTTGGGCGCGAACAGCGCGCCAAAACCGCTGCCCTTGTCCTCGCCGATGCGGCGCTCAGTGGCCTGGCTCCAGCGCGGGTGGTCCACGTCCGGATTGACGTTGGAGTAGAAGCCGTACTCCTGCGCCGCGGCCAGATTCCAGCTGGTGGCGGGCTGCTTGTCGACGAAACGGATCTTGACGATGGACTTGGCACTCTTGAAGCCGTACTTCCAGGGCACCACCACGCGCACGGGCGCGCCGTTCTGGTTGGGCAGCACCTCGCCGTACAAGCCAAAGGCCAGCAAGGTCAGCGGGTGCATCGCCTCGTCCATGCGCAGCCCTTCGGTGTACGGCCAGTCCAGCACGCGGGCGCTGACACCGGGCATCTGCTTCTTGTCGTTGAGGGTGACGAACTCCACGTACTTCGCGCCGGGCTGCGGCTCGACGCGCCGAATCAGCTCGGCCAGCGAATAGCCGCTCCAGGGGATCACCATCGACCAGCCCTCGACGCAGCGCAGCCGGTAGACCCGCTCTTCCAGCGGCGTCAGGCGCACGAGCTCGTCGATGTCATAGACCTTGGGCTTCTTCACCAAGCCTTCGACCGCGACCTGCCACGGCCGGGTCCGCAGCGTGCCGGCATTGTGCGCGGGGTCCGCCTTGTCGGTGCCGAACTCGTAGTAGTTGTTGTACGTGGTGACGTCCTCGTAAGGCGTGCGCTTCTCGGGCACCACGTAGGCATTGTTGGGCGTGGCCGGCAGTTTCTGCCCGCGCGGCGCCTGGGCATGCGCATCGCGCGCGCACCATGGCGCCAGCGTGCTCCCCGCTGCGCCCGCGGCAGCCATCGCCAGCAGGCGTCGCCGCGCTTCGAAAACACCGCGCGGCGTGATCTCGCTGGCGGCGATGTCGTCGCCGCGCAGCCATTTGGGGGAGGGAATCAGCATCGTTGTTCCTCGTTGCTAGCCGTATGCAAAAGACAGTTCACCGTTCGCGCCAGGCCCGGGCGGGGCCGGCCTGCACGATTGGACTTCAGCTTGAGTCGGTTGATGCAGGGGAATCCTGACATCTTTTTTCAGGTTCTTCGCATCCCACCCATTCCCCCCCCTCAACCGCCTTGGTACTGCCGGTAAACCGCCTCCGCCAGCGCCAGCAGCGGCGCGCGCTCCAGCGGCCCGGCCAGCGCGAAGCCAAGATCCCGGTCTACCCAGTAAAAGGCCATGGTACGCGCCGCGGCGGCGGGTCGATCACCTGGCCCTGGGCCCATGCGCTCCAGCCGAAAGCCCGTATCGGGCGTATCGCGCGCCATGTGCCGCAGTTGCAGCGACAGCCGGGTGCCATCGTCGGCCTCGTACATCAGGATGGCCGACGGGCCGCCCTCGGCCACGCCGAGGCGGCCGCCGATCAGGTGGAATCCCTGGGCGCGCAGGTCGGGCACACGCAGCGGCGCGCCCAGGCGCTTGGACAGCCAGGCAACAAGATGGGCCTCATCGGTGGCGGCCACCTCGACTGGGTGGCGCACCTCCGGCGCATAGACGACATGGCTGGCCAACGCCTCGCGCGCAAAGCGCTCCACCGAGGGCGCTCCGGCCGCCAGCGTGTCCGCGCGGTCGTGTGCAACCCACCCGATCGCGCCACCCACCACCAGCGAGGCGAGGCTGGCGGCCAGCGCCATGCCCCAGCCAGCGGGCCGCCGCTGCGCATCGCGGCGGCGGCCGCGCAGCCTTGGCGGAAGTGCCGCCAGCGGCACTGTTTCGTTGAGCACGCCATCGAATGCAGCGTGCAACTCGCCCGTCTGCCGCCGCCAGCCTCCCACGCGCTCCCCGGCCTCGGGATGAGCGGCCAGGTACGCCTCCACCTCGGCGCGGCGGGCGGGATCGAGCTGGCCATCGGCGTAGGCGTGGAGATCGGCTTCGTTGACTGGGGACATCATTTGACTCGCTGCAGTCCGGCCGCGTGGCCGGCGGCCTGCGGGTTCGCATCGGCCGCCGTGGCTGGCGCGCCATCCATCAGCATGCGCATCTGCTCCCGGCCCCGCGACAGCCGGGACATCACGGTGCCCACCGGCACCTCCAGCACTTGCGCCGCCTCGGCATAGCTGAGCTGCTCCAGGCCGACCAGCAGCAGCACCGCGCGCTGGGCCTCGGGCAGCCGCGCCAGCGCCCGCGCCAGATCCAGCCGCAGGCCGGGCTCGGGCGCAGCACTGGGTACGTCGGGCAGCGTGTCGGTATAGGTCACCGGGTCCGCGCGCCGGTACGCGTTCACGCGCAGCCGGTGCATCATGGTCAGCAGCCATGACAGCAGGCCATCCGCGCCATCGCCCCACCAAGCGCCCGCGCGCAGGTGGAAGCGCCAGCGGTAGCGCAGCGCACGCTCCAGCGTGTCCTGCACCAGGTCGTCGGCGGATGCCGAGTCGCCGGTCAGGCCACGGGCGTGGCGCCGCAAGCGCGGCGCCAGCGCCACCAGCTGGCGGTCGAAGCCGTCCATGCCGTCAGGCTGCCCTAGCCCGTATCAGGGCGTAGCCGCGTGCCAGACGTTGTTGAAGTTGTCGCCCGTGCGGTCGCCCGGCTTGGCATCCTTGGAGAAACGGTAGAGCGGCTTGCCCCGATAGGCCCATTGCTTGCCGCCGTCGTCACGCGTGATGACGCTGTAGTCGCCCGTGGCGCTGGTACCGGGCGCGGCCATCAGTGGCGGCCAGTTGGTGGCGCAACCGCCATTGCAGGCGCTCTTGCCGGCCGTGTCACGGTCGAACGTATAGAGTGTCAGGCCCTGGGGATCGGTCAACGTGCCACCGGCAACCTTCACCGTGGGCGGCATATTGCCGGCGCTGCCACCCATGCCACCCATGCCACCCATGCCCGAACAGGCGGACAGCAGGACTGCGGCAGAGGCGAGCGCGAGAACAGCGGGGCGGGACAACGATGCGAGGGAAGCGACTGCGATAGGACGGGAAAGGGCCATGATGTCGATCTCCATGCGATTCGGCGCCGCCAGCCGGCACCGTCCCTTCAGTAAACACCGGATGTGACGGCTTTATTCCATTCGGGCGAAAAAAAACCTGCCGCATCGCACGGATGGGCAGGTTTTCATATTGCAGCGCAACACCCGGATCAGAGTTCGCCGTAGCTATGCAGACCGGAAAGGAACATGTTGACGCCCAGGAAGGCAAAGGTCGTGACCAGCAAACCCACCAGCGCCCACCAGGCCGCCATGGTGCCGCGCAGGCCCTTCATCAGCCGCATATGCAGCCAGGCAGCGTAGTTCAACCAGACGATCAGGGCCCAGGTCTCCTTGGGGTCCCAGCTCCAGTAGCCGCCCCAGGCTTCCGCCGCCCACAGCGCGCCAAGGATGGTGGCGATGGTGAAGAAGGCAAAGCCCACCGCGATCGACTTGTACATCACATCGTCGAGCACTTCGAGCGAGGGCAGGCGCTCGGCGAGGATGCCGTGCTGCTTGAGCAGGTAGGCCACCGACACCATGGCGGCCAGGGCGAAGGTGCCGTAGCCGATGAAATTGGCCGGCACGTGGATCTTCATCCACCAGCTCTGCAGCGCGGGCACCAGCGGCTGGATCTCGCTCGCGTCGCGGCTGACCGTATACCACAGCAGGAAACCGACTGCCGCCGATACCACCAGCATCACGAACGGCCCCAGCGCACGGGTCTTGTAGCGGCCTTCGTAATACAGGTGGAACAACGAGGTGATCAGCGTGAACAGCACGAACACTTCGTACAGGTTGGAGATGGGGATGTGGCCGATGTCCGCGCCGATCAGGTAGGACTCGTACCAGCGCACCAGCATGCCGGTAAAGCCCAGCACCACCGCTGCCCACACCATCTTGCTGCCGATTTGCAGCCCGGTCTCCGAGCGCGCCAGCAAGCCGCCCCAGTAGAACAGGGTGGACAGGAACACCAGGGCGCTCATCCACAAAATGGCCGACTGGCTCGACAGGAAGTACTTGAGGAAGAAGGCCTGCTCGGCGCGCGGCAACTGGCCCTGGTAGAGCTGGATCGCGAACAGCGCCAGCACCGTCAGCGTCACCATCAGCAACCGCGCCGGCTTCCAGTGCCATCCCAGCAGCGCAAAGGCAGGCACCGCGGCGATCAGCACGCCCTTGTCGTAGACATTCATCCACGCGCCGTAGCGTGCCAGCGCGAAGCCCGCGCCCGCCGCCAGCATCAAGGCAAAGAGCCAGTCGACCCAGCCGAGCCGGCGCAGGAACGACGGCTCCAGGTAGGCCTGCTCATCGCCACTAGCGACAACGCCCGCTGGACTCGCCTCCATGCCCGGCTTGGCCTGATTCACATTCGAAGACATATTGGTTCCTGCTTATTTGCGGGCGCCTGCCGTGCCGATGCTGCCGGCGGCGCGGCCAACATCGTCGCGCAGCGCGACAAACTCTTTCTCGAAATCCAGTGTACGGCGCTGCGTGGACATGGCCATCAGCACGTGGCTGGCGGCGCCCTGCCCGCCAGCGGTTCCGGCGGGGTCCGCGGGGTCCTTCACCCAAAGCCAGACGCGGCGCTCGCGGATGTAGAACATCGAGAACACGCCCAGCACCAACAGCAGACAGCCAAGATACACGATGTTCTTCCCTGGTGCACGGGTCATCTGGAACACGCTGGCCTTCACTTCCGTGAAGTCGTCGAGCTGCAGGAAAAC
Source organism: Cupriavidus sp. CuC1 (assembly GCF_044627735.1). Lineage (NCBI taxonomy): Bacteria > Pseudomonadati > Pseudomonadota > Betaproteobacteria > Burkholderiales > Burkholderiaceae > Cupriavidus > Cupriavidus sp. CuC1. Next base: position 98,037 of record NZ_JBIUHC010000003.1, read on the forward strand.
CGGCGCGGTGTAGAAGAAACTGTCGGACAGCGCATTGATGGCTTGCTGCATGAAAGCGCCACTTTGGGCACTATTCGGCACCACCGGCAGCTTGTCTTGCGCGCGCGCCACCTGCCAGAGTTCCCACATCGAGCCATTGAGGATCTTCAGCAGCACGTCGGCGGCTTTCTGCTGCTCGGCCGGCGGCACGGACTTTTCCAGGAAGGCGGCAATCGCGGTGAAGCCGCCCGGCGGGGCCTGCGGGTTGCTGCGCGAGGCGCCGGCAAACAGGTCGAGCGCGCGCAAGGCGCTCTCGGCCAGCTGGCCGCGCAGTACTTCGCGGCCCTCGCCCGGCATCGAGGCGAGTGCGAAGCGGCGCGCGGCTTCGCTGCGCAGCGCGCGATCCTGCAGCGCAGCACGCAGGCGCATCCAGTCCGCCACGCTGTTTTGCTCGTCGGCCGGAATGCGCAGATAGCGGAACGGCTCGCTCGGCGTATCCCGCATGCCGGCGAGGAAGACCGACTGGCCGTCGAGTTGCACCGGCACCATGTAGTTATTGAATTCGCGAGCCTGGCCGTTGCGGTCGCGCAACTTGTATTGCACCGACGGGCCAACGTTGCGCAACTCCTTCGCGCGGTCAGGATTGACCGCCGAGCCCAGGTGGGACTCGAGCTTCTCGTTGAGCGATTTGCGCGCCACGCCACGCGCGTCGGGCTTGCCCGATGCATCCGTGACGTTCTCGATATTCATCAGGCGGAAATCGCTGAACTCGACCGTCAGCCCCTCGGCATCGGCCGCGTTGCCCGTGCCGGTCAGCGGCGAATTGGCGCCCACGGTGCCGGCAAAAGCAAAGGTCTTTTCACTGCCACCCTGCATCGGGTAGCCAACGAACTTCAGCTTGGAGCCGCCGTCCTCGAAGCTGGACTGGTAGATAGCCACGCCGTCCACCACCAGCGGCTCGTTGACCTTGATGGTGGCCTCGGTCTTGCGGCCGGTGGCGCGGTCGGTGATGACCACGTCGGAGGCGAACAGCTTGGGCATGCCGGTCGAGTAATGCTCGACGCTGAACTTCTTCAGCGTGATATTGAACGGCAGGTCCTGCACCAGCGCGCCGTCCGAGATATTCAGGATGGCGGTGGACACCGTCGAGCCTTCCGGCACGAAGGCGTTGCCACGGAAGCCCGGATTGTTGACCGACAAACGGTGCTCGGGCGGGATGTCGTTGATCACGGCGTTGCCGCCGATCGGGCTCTTGCCGCCGAACCACATCTGCGCGCGGATCAACATGTCGCCGTCGAGCAGGCCACCGATGCAGATCACCACGATAGCGGTGTGCGCGAGGATGTAGCCCAGCTTGTTGGCCGCGCCCGCCTTGGCGGCCAGCAGGGTGGCGCCTTCATGCGCAACGCTCTTGATGCGGTAGCCGCGATTGGCCAGCAGCGCGGTGAGGTGCTTCACCGCATCGGCGCGGGGGCGGCCCGAATCGAACTCGGCGCGATGATGGAAGGACCGCAGGCTGCGCTCACGCACGTGGTCCTTCCACGAGCGCATGTCCTTGATCATCTTGGGCGCGTTGCGGGTCAGGCACAGCGAGGTGGAGATCACCAGGAAGGTCAGGATCAGCAGAAACCACCAGGAGCTGTAAACCTTTTGCAACGACAGCGCGTGGAACAGGTCAGCCCAGAAAGGACCGAACTGGTTCACATAGTTGGGATAGGGCTCGTTCTGCTTGAGGACGGTCCCGACCACGCTGGCAATCGCAATCACCGTCAGCAGCGCGATAGCGAATCGCATCGAGGACAGCAGCTCAACCGCGTCGCGTAGCAGGCGGTGAGAAGTCTTCAGGTGCAGTCCTGACGTGGAAGCGGTGGACATGTGCAGTGGGGCCCTCGGCCTTGAAATGAAAAAGGGTGGACATGCTCGCGCAGGCCACCCTCTTCGATTGTTGCCGGGCTGCTTGGTTGCACCTGGGCGTGGCGCTTCGCGATGGCGAGCTCCGCTGCCGTGCTCCGGCTGCCCGGCGCGGAACGACTTAGCGAATCCCTGCGACGTAATCGGCCACGGCCTTGATCTCGGCATCCGACATCTTGGCGGCGACGGTGGTCATCACGGGATTGTTCTTGCGGGTGCCCTGGCGGAACGCAACCAGTTGCGCCTCGGTGTACTCGGACCATTGGCCGCCGATGCGCGGGTACTGGGCCGGAATGCCGGCGCCGGTGGGGCCGTGGCAAGCCGCGCAGGCCGGCACGCCCTTGGCCGCAATGCCGCCTCGGTAGATCTTCTGGCCGGCTTCGATGGTGTCCTTGTTCTTGGCGGTGGCAGGCTTGAGGCTCTGCTTGGCCAGGTAGGCGCCGACGTCCTTCATTTCCTGCTCGGACAAGGCGGCCGCGTAGGGCGACATGATGGCATTGCTGCGGCTCTTGGCCTTGAAGTCGTCGAGCTGCTTGTGCACGTATTCGGGGTGCTGGGCGGCCAGCTTCGGGTTGGCGGCGCCGCCGCTGTTGCCGTTGGCGCCGTGGCAGCTCAGGCAAGCCGGGACATTGCGATCAGCGGCACCTTGCGTGTAGAGGGTTTCGCCCTTGGCCGGATCAGCCTTTGCGGCGGCCTGCTCTGCGGCAGATGCCAGACCGGTCATGGCAGTTGCCGGCAGAGCCAGCGCCACAACAGCCAGAAGTTTCGCAATGCGGTTCATTCGCACACCTTGTCTGAATTGTTTTGAATTCCATGGGGCACGCCGTTCAGCACACTGCCCGCGGTGAGGACGCGATGGGCAGGCACTTTGACATCGGAAATTCATCACGACGGACCGCCGGCTCGCCTGAAGCCAGAAAACGCCCAGGCGAAAGCCGGATGGCACCGCCCCCATGCGAACGAGAGCGGCAGACCGTGCGAATATCCCGGTAGCAGGCCCAGACCCCCGGTTGGCCCTCTTGTGGCGGCACCACGCTTCGGCGCCGTAACAGGGACTTGACCAACAGGCTTGCTACCACAATGGAACGGACACGCAAGACTTCCCTGCCAGATAAATGCGAGGCCAAGGATGCCGCGCGTCACCTAATCGGGAGGCCGTTAACCGCGTTATTGTACAATAAATCGTGTGCCGGATAGAGGATGTGCGCGCCGCGACGCGGCCAGACGCCAGCCCCGGCCATCCAGGCGGCAGCATGTGCCGCCCACCTCACTCACATCGGCGCGGTGACGCCGGCGAACCCGCCTGAACCCAGGCGGCAGCCCGCCCCCACCCGCCCCATCGCCCAAGCGCATGTCCCTCCTACATCAGGCCCGCTTTTTCGTTACCGTCAATCACCTGCGCGACCTGCCTGCCACGGCCGTGCCGGAAGTGGCGTTCGCCGGCCGCTCCAACGCCGGCAAATCCACCGCCATCAACATCCTGTGCAACCAGAAGCGGCTGGCTTTCTCGTCGCGCACGCCGGGCCGCACCCAGCACATCAACTTCTTCGGCGTGGCCCCGGTCAAGGCGCCGGACCCGCTCGCCTTCCTCGTCGACTTGCCCGGCTACGGCTATGCGCAGGTGTCGGGATCGGCCAAGTTCCACTGGCAAGCGTTGCTGAGCGACTACGTGCAGACCCGCTCGCAACTGTCCGGCCTGGTGCTGATGATGGACGCGCGCCGCCCCTTTACCGACCTGGATTGCCAGATGGTCGAGTGGTTCCTGCCCACGGGCCGGCCCATTCACGTGCTGCTGACCAAGGCCGACAAGCTGACCAACAGCGAGAACGCCCTTGCCTTGCGCGAAACCCGCAAGGTGCTGGCCGGCTACGCCGAGCAGCTCGACACGCCCGTGCCCCTGACCGCGCAGCTGTTCTCCAGCCTGAAGCGCCGCGGCATCGAGGAAGCCCAGCGCGTGGTGGCGGGTTGGCTGTCCCTGCCCGAGGCCCTGCCACCCGCCGCCCCGGCCAACAACGCCGCGGCAGCGCCGGAAGCTGAAACGGAAGCTGAACCGAGTGCGCCTGCGGACGATACGCCGCCCGACGCGCCCGCGAACTGATCCCACGGGCGCCACGACGCGTACCCACCCCTGCGCCCGCCCTGTTGTCGAATCGGCAAATAGAATCGGCAAATGAACGGGCAAAAAAAACCCCGTTGCAAGCAACGGGGGCGAACTTTCCCACCGGTTAAGGGCGGGTACCCGCTCAGGGAGGAGTAGCGGGGGACGCCGCATCACGCAAGCGCAACGCAGAGTGTCCGCGAGTATGATAGCGGGCGAGATCAAAAGTTTAGTTTTTCTTTCACAAGCGGCCTGGTCAGGCACTTGCCAGCCACATCGCGCCAGCCGCCCGGCAGACTCCCGCACTTCTTTTCCGACTCCCCCTCTCAAGCCATGTCCACTTTTCCCGAGTACCGTCCGCGCCGCATGCGCCGTGATGATTTCTCACGCAGGCTGATGCGCGAAAACCGCTTGTCGCCGGACAACCTGATCTATCCGGTGTTCATCGTCGACGGCCATAACCAGCGCGAGAGCGTGGCATCCATGCCCGGCGTGGAGCGTCTGTCGATTGACCTGCTGCTGCCGGTGGCGCAAGACTGCGTGAAGCTTGGCATCCCGGTCATCGCGCTGTTCCCGGTAATCGACCCGGCCCTGAAGACGCCCGACGGCATCGAGGCGACCAACGCCGAAGGCCTGATCCCGCGCGCCGTGCGTGCGCTCAAGGACCGCTTCCCCGAACTGGGCGTGCTGACCGACGTGGCGCTGGATCCTTACACCAGCCACGGCCAGGACGGCGTGCTGGACGACGACGGCTACGTCATCAACGACGTCACCGTGGAGATCCTGGTCAAGCAGGCACTGACGCAGGCCGCGGCCGGCGTGGATATCGTGGCGCCCTCGGACATGATGGACGGGCGCATCGGCGCCGTGCGCGCGGCGCTGGAAGACGGCGGCTATATCCATACGCGGATCATGGCGTACTCGGCCAAGTTCGCCTCGGCCTTCTACGGCCCGTTCCGCGATGCGGTGGGCTCGGCGGCCAACCTGGGCAAGGGCAACAAGATGACCTACCAGATGGACCCGGCCAACTCCGATGAGGCCTTGCGCGAAGTGGCGCAGGACATCATGGAAGGCGCGGACATGGTGATGGTCAAGCCCGGCATGCCTTACCTCGACATCCTGCGGCGCGTGAAGGACGAGTTCCGTTTCCCCACCTACGTCTACCAGGTCAGCGGCGAGTACGCGATGCTCAAGGCCGCCGCCCAGAATGGCTGGCTGGATCACGACAAGGTCATGATGGAATCGCTGCTGGCGTTCCGCCGCGCCGGCGCCGATGGCATCCTGACCTATTTCGCACGCGACGCCGCTCGCCTGCTCACGCGCTGAACCGGCCCGGATGCAACTGCTAGGCTTTTCCGCCAGCCAGGTCCATCCGCTCGCCTCGCTCGATGCGGCGCGCGATTTCCTCGCCGGCAATGCGGCGGCCCGCTTCGTCTGGGTCGATACGCCGATCGAGGAGGTCAACGGCGCGCCGACGGCCTGGCGCGACAGCGTCCAGGCGCTGACGGGCTCCCCGGTATTGGACCTGCATCTCATCGATGCCACCAATTCGTCGCATCCGTCGTATTTCGATACGACGCATGCCTACGACATGGTGATCTTCCGCAAGCTCACGTTCGAGACCAGCCGGCTGATCGCCGAGGCTGGCGGAGAGGCGGCGGCGGCATCCGCTACCGCGACAACCGGCCAGCAGTCCGCCGCGAAACCCAGAACTGCGGCCAAGCCGCGCCGCTACCCGCCGGGCTTCCTGCCTGCGCTGGCCAAGATCGATACCCAGCCGGTCACTTTCTTCGTTTTCGATAACGTGCTACTGACGGTCCGGCCTGCGCAATCGCGCACGCTGGACCAGGTGCGCCAGCGCCTGCTTGAGCTGTGCCAGGCGCCGCGGCCGCAAGCGGCGTCAAAGACACGGGCCAACGGGAACGCCGCGCTGGTGCATGGCATCCGCCCGCCAACCCGCCCGGAAGACCTGATGCTGCGGCTGCTCAACGCCATGGTCGACCGCTACCTGGACCTGCGCGCACCGCTGACGCGCCAGCTCGACCGGTGGCAGCGCGCGCTGCTTAACGCGCGGCGCAGCTTTTCCAGCTGGGAGGGATTGCTGGACGCCCGCATCGAGCTGCGGCGCCTGGAGCACCTATGCGAGGAGCAGCACGACGCACTGCAAGAGTTCCGCGACAGCCTGCTCGACAACAGCTACAGCATCGCGAGTGAAGGGGCCGCCACAGGCACGCCAGGTGCGCCAAACACGGCAGGCCGCGACGATGCACTGCTGGTGCGCATCAACGACGTGATGGAGCACATCTCGCGTGTGCTCGCGCATGCCCGCCGGCTGGAGGACTCGATCGAGTCCGCGGTGCAGATCCACTTTTCATCGGTGGCGCACCGTACGAATCGGACCATGCGCACGCTGACGCTGATCACCGCGCTGTTCATGCCGCTCACGCTGATCACCGGCATCTTCGGCATGAACTTCGACCGCATGCCATGGCTGCGCGAGCCGCAGGGCTTCTGGTGGTCGCTGGCGCTGATGGGGGCGGTAGTGGTGGTGCTGGCCGCGGTATGGGCGCTGGGACGCCGGCTGGAGCAAAGCTAGCCGGCGCCTGCCGAAGCTGGCGCTTCGGGTATTTCAGGTACGTCTCGGATACGTCTCAGGTACGTGTCAAGTGCTGGCCTTCGCATCGAGCGCACGCGACAGCGTGTCGAGAAAGCGCGTGGCCGGCTGGTAGCCGATCGCGCGGACCGGCCGCTCGCGCCCGTCGGCGCCGTACAGGATGATGCCTGGGGGGCCGAACAGCCCGAAGCGCTTGAGCAACGCACGGTCGTCGGCGTTGTTCCGCGTGACGTCCGCCTGCAGCATCACGACCTCGGACAGCCGCGCCCGCACGCGCTTATCCGTAAAGGTGAACCGCTCCATCTCCTTGCAGCTCACGCACCAGTCCGCATAAAAATCGAGCAGCACCGGCTTGCCAGCGGCGGCGGCCTGCGCCACGCGCGCGTCGAGCTCGGCAATCGAGCGAACCCGCTCGAACCGCACGTCGGACACACCGCCGGCTGCCGCTTCCGGCGCCGAGCGCGCGGCACTCAGGTGCGCCAGCGGCTGCAGGGGATCCCGGCCACCGGATGCCAGCCCCACCAGCAGGATGGCCCCCGCCAGCGCTGCCAGCAGGCCCAGGCCCTTGCCTACCCTGGCCAAGCCATGCGCATCGGGGCCGAGCGAATCGAAGGCGCTCAGGAACACCGCGCCAACCAGCAGCAGCGCAGCCCAGCCCGCCATCAGCGCCCATGCCGGCAGCACCGGGCTCACCATCCAGAGCGCCACGCCCAGCAGCAGGAAGCCAAAGAAGCGCTTGGTCGTCTCCATCCAGCGCCCGGCGCGCGGCAGCAGGTTGCCTGCCCCCACGCCCACCAGCAGCAGCGGCACGCCCATGCCGAGCGCCATGGCAAACAGCGCACCGCCGCCGACTACGGCATCGCCGGTGCGCGCGATATAGGCCAGCGCGCCGGCCAGTGGCGCCGTCACGCACGGCCCGACGATCAGCGCCGAGATTGCGCCCATGGCTGCGGCGCCGGCGAGCTGCCCGCCCTGGCGACGGTTGGACGACGCCGTCAGCCGGGTCTGCCAGTGCTGCGGCAGCTGCAGCTCGTAGAGACCGAACATGGACAGCGACAGCGCCACCATCAGCAGCGCGAAGGCAACCAGCACCCACGGCGCCTGCAGCGCCGCCGAGAGGCCCTCGCCGAGCAGGCCCGCCGCCACGCCGATGCCGGTGTAGACCACCGCCATGCCGAGCACATAGGACAGCGACACCAGCAGGGCGCGCTTGCGCGTGACGTGCTCGCCCACCACGATCGACGACAGGATGGGCACCATGGGTAACACGCACGGCGTGAAGGTCAGCAGCAAGCCCAGGCCGAAGAACAGCGCGGCGATCACGCCGAGGTTGCGGCTGGCCAGGGCGCCGGCAATGCGGTCGTTCTCGTCGGCCGCGGGTGCCGGTTGGGCGGGGGAGGGCCCGGTCGATGCCGCAGCCCCCGCCGCGTCGCCCCTTGCGGCGGCCGGGCCGTTGCCGATGCTGCTGGAATCCGCCGGTGCCCGCTTGCCGAACAGGCTGTCGAGCACACCACCGCCGACCTTGAACACACTTTCCTGCGGCGGATAACACAGGCCCTTGTCGGCGCAGCCCTGGGAGGTCACCACCAGCGACCATTTGCCGTCGGCCGGGGCAGACTCCACCGGCACGCGGATGGTCAGCCCGCCGTGATAGGTTTCCATCTCCTTGCCGAAGGTCTCGTCGAACTTGACCTTGCCGGGCGGGAACACCGGCGCGCCCAGCTTGACGGATGCAGGCTGCGCCGCAAAGGCGAAGCGATCGCGGTAGAGGTAATAGCCGTCCGCCACATCGAAGCGAACCTCGATCGTCTTCGCATCGACCTGATGCGCGGCAAAACGGAAGGCTTGCTCAGGCGGCAGGAACTCGTCGTCGGCGGCATGCGCCACGCCGGCAAGGCATAGCCAGAGCGCGGCAAACAGCATGATCAGCAGCCGCACTGCGGCACTATGCCGCACGGCTTGCACGGCCCGGGGCCCCCTCGAAGCGTTCGCGCTCACACTGAAACTCATGCCCTGCCATTGAATTGTCATTCGTTCTGTCCGCATCGCGCTCGCGTCAGGCGCTGTCGCCCTCGTCCGCGCCCGTTCGGGTTTCATGCGCCACCCATGCCAGATAGGGCGCGAATCCGGCGACCAGCGGCAGCGCCACGATCTCCGGCACCTCGTACGGGTGCGCGAGCCGGATCGCTGCCTCCAGCGCGGCGTAGCGCTCCTGGGTGGTCTTGATCATCAGCGGCCACTCGCGTGCGCTTTCGATCTCACCTTGCCACCAGTACTCGGACTCGCACGGCGCGAGCCGGTTCACGCATGCCGCCAGCCTCGACTCCAGCACGGCCCTTGCTACACGACCCGCGGACTCGGCGTCCGGCAGCGACGTCATCACCAATATTGCTTCGCTCATCAAAACTTCCTCCCAGGCCGCAGGCTGCCCGGCGGCGGCATTCCGGCACGCCGGCCCCGGAAAACAAAAGAGCCAGGCATATAGCCTGGCTCGATTGTAAGCGGTGTCCGCGCGGCTCGCCGCGACCAAAGGTCGCAAGGGCCGGGACGGCATCAACCTTATTCGCCTGCTTCCTCAGCCGGCGCTTCGGTGATTTCCGGGCGGTCAACCAGTTCGACCAGCGCCATCGGCGCATTGTCGCCTTGGCGGAAACCGAACTTCAGGATACGGGTGTAGCCACCCGGACGTGCGTTGTAACGCGGGCCGAGTTCGTTGAACAGCTTGGTGACCATGTCGCGGTCGCGCAGGCGGGCGAAAGCCAGGCGGCGATTGGCAACGGTGTCCTTCTTGGCCAGCGTGATCAGGGGCTCGACAACCTTGCGCAGTTCCTTGGCCTTGGGCAGGGTGGTCTTGATCAGCTCGTGCTGGAACAGCGAGTTGGACATGTTGCGCAGCATCGCGAGACGGTGCGACGAAGTGCGGTTCAGTTTCCGCAAACCATGACGGTGACGCATGATGATTCCTTTATTGCTATGTTTGACCAGCTCTTCTATCGCTTGGCCGGGATGCTTCCCGGTTCGGCGCGGGCCGGTAGTCTATTAGGGCAGCCGGCACATGCCGGTCGCCGGGATGACCTGGCGCGGTGGCTGGACAAGCCCGCCACCGCGCCCGGTTATTACTTCTCCAGCCCTGCGGGCGGCCAGTTCTCGAGCTTCATGCCGAGGGTCAGGCCGCGCGAAGCCAGCACTTCCTTGATTTCGTTGAGCGACTTGCGACCCAGGTTCGGGGTCTTCAGCAGCTCATTTTCGGTACGCTGGATCAGGTCGCCGATGTAGTAGATGTTTTCGGCCTTCAGGCAGTTGGCCGAACGCACCGTCAGCTCCAGGTCGTCGACCGGGCGCAGCAGGATCGGATCGATCTGCGGCGTACGGCTCGAAGCGGCTTCCGCCGACGACTCGGTGCCTTCCAGCGCGGCGAACACCGACAACTGATCGACCAGGATGCGCGCCGATTGACGAATCGCTTCCTCGGGCGAAATCACGCCGTCGGTTTCGATGTTCATCACCAGCTTGTCGAGGTCGGTACGTTGTTCCACACGAGCCGATTCGACTGCGTACGAAACGCGGCGCACCGGCGAGAACGAAGCGTCCAGCACGATGCGCCCGATCACCTTGCCCGCTTCGTCGCCGAACTTGCGCACGTTGCCCGGCACATAACCACGGCCTTGTTCGACCTTGATCTGCATATCGAGCTTGCCGCCGGCCGACAGGTGAGCGATCACGTGGCCGGGGTTGATGATCTCGACATCGTGGGGCAGCTCGATATCGGCTGCCGTCACAACGCCTTCGCCTTCCTTGCGCAGCGAGACCGTGACTTCGTCGCGGTTGTGCAGCTTGAAGACCACACCCTTCAGATTCAGCAGCAGGTTGACTACGTCTTCCTGCACGCCATCGATGGTGGAGTACTCATGGACCACCCCAGCGATCGTGACTTCGGTCGGGGCATAACCGACCATCGACGACAGCAGCACGCGACGCAGGGCGTTACCGAGCGTATGGCCATAGCCACGCTCGAACGGCTCCATCACGACCTTGGCGTGATGGTCGCCGAGCGGCTCCACGGCAATAATTTTAGGCTTGAGTAGTGCTGTTTGCATTAGGTTGTCCTTTTCAATACCCTCGGCTCGTTACACCGATAAGGCTGACGTATGGAACCTGAAAATCCCATCGCACGATGGGCAATAAGCCCGGCGCGCGGCAGCGCGTCGGGCTGAATGTGAAGCTTGACGGGAAACGCAAGCCCCTGACCGTTCGATGGTGTCGGACAGAATTCGAGTGATTAACGCGAATACAATTCGACGATCAGGCTTTCGTTGATGTCACCCGAGATATCGGCGCGATCCGGCACTTGCTTGAATGTGCCTTCGAACTTCTTCGCGTCCACGGCAACCCATGCCGGGAAACCCGATTGCTCAGCCAGCGACAGCGCTTCAGCGATACGGACTTGCTTCTTCGACTGCTCGCGGATGGTGATGACGTCACCAGCCTTGACTTGTGCCGACGGCACGTTCAGGGCTTGACCGTTCAGCAGGATCGCCTTGTGCGACACCAGCTGGCGCGCTTCAGCGCGGGTCGAGCCAAAGCCCATGCGGTACACGACGTTGTCCAGGCGCGATTCCAGCAGTTGCAGCAGCTTCTCGCCGGTGTTGCCCTTGCGGCGGTCGGCTTCAGCGAAGTAGCGGCGGAACTGACGCTCGAGCACGCCATAGATACGCTTGACCTTCTGCTTTTCGCGCAGTTGGTTGCCATAGTCGGAGGTGCGTGCACCCGAGGTGCGGCCGTGCTGGCCCGGCTTGCTGTCCAGCTTGCACTTGTCTGCAAGCGAGCGGCGTGCGCTCTTCAGGAACAGGTCGGTACCTTCACGACGGGATAGTTTGGCCTTCGGGCCGATATAACGTGCCACTTTATCTTCCTTCCTGATCGATCGCGGCGCCTTGTTCGACGCGCCGCGAGTCCGCCTTCTCCGCCCGTTCTAGGGACGCATGAGTGGCAGACGGTGGGCTTATCCAGCGCATTCCCCTGAGGGCACGCGCAAAAGCATATGACTGACTGCTTGCACCAGGCGGCGGGCCATGAGGCCAATCGCCAAACACAAAAACGCAAAACGAAAACCTGCCGCAAAGCATATGCAGCAGGTCAACGTGCGATGCTACCACACCGGGCAGAGAGGGAGGAAGACCTCACCCACAGCCCGGGTATCACACCGGCGCTTAGATCCGACGACGCTTGGGCGGACGGCAGCCGTTGTGCGGCACTGGCGTCACGTCTTCGATAATCGAGATCTTGATGCCGAGCGCGTTCAACGCGCGCACAGCCGATTCACGGCCAGGGCCGGGACCCTTGATGCGCACGTCCAGGTTCTTGATACCCTGGTCTTGCGCCACGCGGCCGGCGTTCTCGGCAGCAACCTGAGCTGCAAAGGGCGTCGACTTACGCGAACCCTTGAAGCCCTGGCCACCCGAGGTTGCCCATGCCAGAGCGTTGCCCTGACGGTCGGTGATCGTGATGATGGTGTTGTTGAACGAAGCGTGGACGTGCGCAATGCCGTCGGCAACGTTCTTCTTGACCTTCTTACGCGCGCGCTGGGCGGCGTTATTCGGACCTTTTGCCATTAGTTTCTTCCTCTGCCTTCGGCTTTACTTCTTCAGAGCCACGCCGGCCTTACGCGGACCCTTGCGGGTACGGGCGTTGGTGCGGGTGCGCTGACCGCGCATCGGGAGACCCCTGCGGTGACGGACGCCACGATAGCAACCAAGGTCCATGAGACGCTTGATGTTCATCGTGGTTTCACGACGCAGGTCACCCTCAACCGTGGCCTTGGCTACTTCGTCACGAAGCTTTTCCAGGTCGCCGTCGGTCAGGTCCTTGACCTTCTTGTCAAAGGGAACGCCGGTGGCCACGCAAATCTTGCGGGCGCGCGAGCGGCCGATACCGTAAATAGCCGTCAGGCCGATCTCGGTATGCTTGTGGTTCGGGATGTTAACCCCTGCGATACGTGCCATTCGTCAATCCTCTTTCCGATTAGCCTTGGCGTTGCTTGTGGCGGGGATCCGACGAGCAGATCACGCGCACGACACCGTTGCGCTTGATAACTTTGCAGTTGCGGCAAATGCGCTTAACAGAAGCCAGCACTTTCATGATTTTCCTCTTCCTTCAATTCCTGTTCGCTTCACTTCGTCCGAAAGACGATGCGCGCGCGTGACAGATCATATGGGGTCAGTTCAACCGTCACCCGATCACCCGGAAGAATCCGGATGTAGTTCATTCGCATCTTGCCGGAGATATGGCCCAGCACTACATGGCCGTTTTCCAGTTTGACGCGGAACGTCGCGTTGGGAAGGTTTTCCAGGACCTCCCCCTGCATCTGGATGACGTCGTCTTTTGCCATACCTAGCCTGTACCGACCCGGCTTCAGCGCAAGGTCAGATTACCCTTGAAATTCGCTTTCTTCAGCAGGGACTCATATTGCTGCGACATGACATAGGATTGGACCTGGGCCATGAAGTCCATCGTGACGACCACGATGATCAGCAACGAGGTTCCGCCAAAATAGAACGGAACGTTCCAGCGCAGTACCAGGAATTCCGGCAACAGGCAGACCAGTGTGATGTAGATCGCACCAGCCAGCGTCAGACGGACAAGAATCTTGTCGATGTAGCGCGTCGTCTGCTCGCCCGGACGAATGCCCGGAATGAAGGCACCGCTTTTCTTCAGGTTGTCCGCGACTTCCCGGCTGTTGTACACAAGAGCCGTATAGAAGAAGCAGAAAAATATAATTGCAGCAGCGTACAGCAGGATGTAGACCGGCTGTCCCGGCGAAAGCGTCGCAGCCAGGTCCTTGATGAACCGGCCGGCAGCGCTCGTCGAGTCAGACGTGAACCAGCCCGCGATGGTCGCCGGGAACAGGATGATCGACGATGCGAAGATCGGCGGAATCACCCCTGCCATGTTCAGCTTCAGCGGCAGGTGCGACGACTGACCGCCGTACACCTTGTTGCCGACCTGACGCTTGGCATAGTTCACCAGGATCTTGCGCTGGCCACGCTCGACAAACACCACGGCGAAGGTAACACCGGCGATGATTGCAACGATCAGGATCGATGCAATGATGCTCATGGAACCGGTGCGAACCAGTTCGAAGAGCCCGCCGATCGCGTTGGGCAAGCCCGCCGCGATACCGCCGAAGATGATGATCGAGATGCCGTTGCCCAGACCCCGCTCGGTGATCTGCTCACCCAGCCACATCAGGAACATCGTACCGGTCACCAGCGTGATCACCGCGGTCGCCCGGAACATCAGGCCCGCATCGATCACCAGACCAGGCTGAGATTCCAGCGCGACTGCAATCGACAGCGCCTGGAAGGTGGCCAGAACCACCGTGCCGTAGCGCGTGTACTGCGTGATCTTGCGTTGACCCGCCTGCCCTTCCTTCTTCAACGACTCCAGCTGCGGCAGCACGATCGTCAGCAATTGCATGATGATCGACGCCGAGATGTACGGCATGATGCCGAGCGCGAAGACGGTAAAGCGCGACAGTGCACCGCCCGAGAACAGGTTGAACATCCCGAGGATGCCACCTGACTGACTCTGGAAAAGCTTCGCAAGCTGTTCCGGATCGATTCCCGGCACCGGAATATGCGCTCCGATGCGGTACACGATCAAGGCCAGCACCAGGAACATCAGCCGGCGCTTTAGGTCGCCGTACTTCGCCGTGTTCTTGGCTTGCGTGCTTGCATTGGGTTTCGCCGTGGCCAAACGATGCTCCGACTGTGACTCGCCTATGCTGCGAAATCTGCTGCTAAATTACGCCGCGATCTGACCGCCGGCGGCTTCGATCGCAGCCTTGGCACCAGCGGTGGCGCCCAGACCCTTGATCGTTACCTTGCGGGTCAGCTCGCCAGCCTTGATGATCTTGGCGCTCTTGACCAGCTCAGTCACCAGGCCAGCCTGCTTCAGAACCAGCAGGTCCACCTCGGTGGCTTCCAGACGCTCGATGTCACGCAGGCTCACCTCAGCGGTGAAGATCTTCGTGAGCGAGGTGAAGCCACGCTTCGGCAGGCGACGATACAGCGGCATTTGACCGCCTTCGAAGCCGACCTTGTGGAAGCCGCCCGAACGCGACTTCTGACCCTTGTGACCACGACCGGCAGTCTTGCCCAGGCCGGAGCCGATACCGCGGCCGACGCGACGCTTTGCGTGCTTCGAACCGTCAGCCGGTTTCAGGTTGTTGAGTTGCATCTTGCTCTCCGTGTCCCGGTATCAGGCCAGAACCTTGACCAGGTACGACACCTTGTTGATCATGCCGCGAACAGCGGGCGTGTCCTGCAGCTCCGACACCGAATTGATACGGCGCAGGCCCAGGCCACGTACGGTGGCGCGATGATCCTCACGCGTGCCGATCAGGCTGCGCACGAGTTGCACTTTTACGGTTTGTTGCGACATTTCGTCCGACTCCTTAACCGAGGATGTCTTCAACAGACTTGCCACGCTTTGCGGCGATCTCGCCCGGCGTGCTCATCTTTTGAAGACCGTCCAGCGTGGCGCGAACCATGTTGTACGGATTGGTCGAGCCGTGCGACTTGGTCACGACGTTGGTCACGCCCATCACCTCGAAAATCGCGCGCATCGGGCCACCAGCGATCACGCCGGTACCTTCCTTGGCGGGCATCATCAGCACCTTGGCGGCGCCGTGCTTGCCAACGACTTCGTGTTGCAGCGTGCCGTTCTTCAGCGAGACCTTGACCATCTTGCGACGGGCTTCGTCCATTGCCTTCTGAACTGCAACCGGCACTTCCTTGGCCTTGCCCTTGCCCATGCCGATGCGGCCATCGCCGTCACCAACCACGGTCAGCGCAGCGAAACCGAGAATCCGGCCACCCTTCACCACCTTGGTGACACGGTTGACCGAGATCATCTTCTCGCGGAGGCCGTCGTCGCGTTCGTCCTGCTGGACTTTTGCTTGCATTTTTGCCATGACGTATCTCTCTATGTGCGCTTAGAACTTAAGGCCGGCTTCGCGCGCTGCGTCAGCCAGTGCCTTCACGCGACCATGGAAGCGGAAGCCGCCGCGATCGAACGCAACGGTTTCCACGCCAGCTGCCTTCGCCTTTTCGGCGATGCGCTTGCCAATCAGGGTCGCGGCGGCGGCGGTAGCACCGCTGCCAGTCAGTTCCTTGCGCACTTCTGCCTCGGCGGTCGAAGCCGATGCCAGCACTTGCGTGCCGCACGGCGAGTAGACCTGGGCGTAAATATGCGAATTCGTACGGAACACGGTCAGACGGTTGATCTTCAACTCCGCGATTTTGGCGCGGGTCTGACGTGCACGGCGCAAACGAGCGTCTTTCTTGTTCATGATTGCACCCCTTACTTCTTCTTGGTTTCCTTCAGGATGACGCGCTCGTCCGAGTAGCGAACGCCCTTGCCCTTATAGGGCTCAGGCGGACGGTACGCGCGGACTTCCGCTGCCACCTGACCGACTTTCTGCTTGTCCGCACCCTTGATGATGATCTCGGTCTGCGTGGGCGTTGCCGCCGTCACGCCTTCCGGCATCGCATGGATCACGTCGTGCGAGAAACCAAGCTGGAGCTTCAGCGCAGTACCTTGCAGCTGGGCACGATAGCCCACGCCGACCAGGTTAAGCTTGCGCTCGAAACCGGCGGTTACACCCTTGACCATGTTGGCCACCAGGGCGCGCATGGTGCCCTGCAGTGCGTTTGCTTCGCGCGATTCATCAGCGGGGGCGAAAGTCAGCGTGTCGTTTTCGACATTGACCTTGACCAGGCTGTGGATCGGCTGCGTCAGCGTGCCGAGCGGGCCCTTAACGGAGAGCACGCCAGCTGCCAGATTAACTTCTGCGCCTTTGGGCAGCGCGATGGGAGCCTTACCTACACGGGACATGGTTTACTCCTTACGCGACGTAGCAAAGAACTTCGCCGCCCACGCCAGTGGCACGTGCCTTGCGATCGGTCATCAGACCCTGCGGGGTCGAGATGATTGCGACGCCGAGGCCGTTCATCACTTGGGGGATGTCGCTGCGGCCCTTGTACACGCGCAGACCAGGCTTCGAGACGCGCTCAATGCGCTCGATGACCGGACGGCCAGCGTAGTACTTCAGACCGATGCTCAGTTGTGCCTTGCCGCCTTCTTCTTTCACGGCGTAGTCGTCGATGTAGCCTTCGTCCTTAAGGACCTTGGCGATTGCCACTTTCAGCTTCGACGACGGCATGACAACCGACACTTTCTGCACGCCTTGGGCGTTGCGGATGCGCGTCAGCATATCGGCGATAGGATCGCTCATGCTCATACTGTTTCTCCTGTAGCCTGTGCGTAATTACCAGCTGGCTTTCGTCAGACCCGGGATTTCGCCACGGAAGGCGATTTCACGGATCTTATTACGCGCCAGGCCAAACTTGCGGAAGGTACCGCGGGGACGACCGGTGATCGCGCAGCGGTTACGCTGGCGAGTCGGGTTCGCGTTGCGCGGGAGCTGCTGCAGCTCGAGACGCGCGCTATAACGCTCTTCTTCCGACTTCTCTTGGTCGTCGATAATGGCCTTGAGGGTCGCACGCTTGTCGGCATACTTTGCCACGAGCCTAGCGCGCTTCTTCTCACGTTCAATCAGAGCCAATTTAGCCACGGTTACCCCTTAATTACGGAACGGGAACTTGAATGCTGCGAGGAGGGCCTTGGCTTCCTCGTCATTCTTCGCCGTCGTCGTGATGCTGATGTTCAGACCACGCAGTGCGTCGATCTTGTCGTACTCGATTTCGGGGAAAATGATCTGCTCTTTCACACCGATGTTGTAGTTGCCACGACCATCGAACGAGCGGCCCGAAACACCACGGAAGTCACGAACGCGCGGCAGGGCCACGGTCACGAGACGATCCAGGAATTCGAACATGCGTTCGCCGCGCAGCGTCACCATCGCGCCGATGGGATAACCCTGGCGGATCTTGAAGCCGGCGATTGCCTTCTTGGCCTTGGTCACCACCGGCTTTTGGCCGGCGATCTTGGTCAGGTCGCCCACGGCCAGCTCAATGACCTTCTTGTCATTGATGGCTTCGCCAAGGCCCATGTTCAGGGTGATCTTGGTGATACGCGGCACTTCCATGACCGACTTGAAGCCGAACTGTTCGATCAGCTTCGGTACTACTTGTTCTTTGTAAAACTCTTGCAGACGTGCAGTCATGCTCAACTCCTATCTGTGCCCAGAATCAAGCTGCCACGACGGCACCGGTGGTCTTCAGCACGCGTACACGCTTGCCGTCTTCCACCTTGATACCGACGCGCGACGGCTTGCCATTGGCATCCACGAGCGCAACGTTAGAAATATGCAGCGGCATGACCTTGTCGACCACACCACCGGTGGTGCCCAGCATGGGGTTCGGACGTGCGTGCTTCTTAGCCACGTTGACGCCTTCCACCACAACCTTCTCGCCGAGCATGGCTTGCACGGTGCCGCGCTTGCCCTTGTCTTTTCCGGTCAGGACGATGACTTCGTCGCCTTTACGAATCTTGTTCATGGCGGCTCCTTACAGCACTTCCGGCGCGAGCGACACGATCTTCATGAAGCGCTCGGTACGGAGTTCACGAGTCACCGGCCCGAAAATACGGGTGCCGATCGGCTCGAGCTTGGTGTTCAGCAAGACAGCGGCATTGCTGTCGAACTTGACGAGCGAACCATCAGCGCGACGTACGCCCTTGGCGGTACGCACGACGACGGCGTTGTAAATATCGCCCTTCTTCACGCGACCGCGCGGCGCTGCGTCCTTAACGGTCACCTTGATGATGTCGCCCACGCTCGCATAGCGGCGCTTGGACCCACCCAGCACTTTGATGCACAGCACTTCGCGCGCACCAGTGTTATCGGCTACTTCGAGCCGGCTTTCTGTCTGAATCATGGTGTTATCTTCCCAACTTAATCCACCGGGCAACGCCCGCCGGTCAGTCTTGGTCCCGTCAGCCCCTGGCTTTGCGCCAGCAACCGTTTGGGTTGATCAACTTTGAAGTCGGTAGTTACCAGGCGGCCTGAACATGGTTAATCAGGAGCCGCTCGGCTAGGTTCGCTTCACCGATTCGCCGGGGTGATACAACTAAGGCGAATGCAACAAAGCGGAAGTCCAGGATTATAGCACATAACCCTGGACTCGCAAGTCAACCGAAAACCGTGTGGTTTTTTAGATGACGCGCGCAGCTTCGACCAGACGGGAAACCACCCAGGACTTGGTCCGCGACAGCGGACGCGTTTCCTGGATCTCGACCTTGTCGCCTTCCTTGTACTGGTTGGCTTCGTCGTGTGCGTGGTACTTCTTGGAACGCAGCACGTACTTGCCGTACAGAGGATGCTTGACGCGGTTTTCGATCAAGACCGTGACGGTCTTGTCCATCTTGTCGCTAACTACCCGACCGACCAGCGTGCGGCGAAGCGACGATTCCGTTTGTGCAGTTTCAGTCATTTCGAGGTCGCCTTTTCGTTCAGCACGGTTTGCACCCGCGCGATGTCCTTGCGCACCTTCTTCAGCTGGCTGGTGTTCTGCAGCTGTTGGGTGGCCTTTTGCATGCGCAGGCTAAATTGGGCCTTCAGCAGCTCGGAGAGCTCCTGGTTCAGCCCTGCGGCATCTTTGCCGCGAAGTTCGGATGCTTTCATCCCTGCTCTCCTTACGTCCCGACCTGGCGCACCACGAAATTGGTAGCGATCGGCAGCTTGGCGGCCGCGAGGCGGAACGCCTCACGAGCCAGCTCTTCCGTCACGCCATCCATTTCGTACAGCATCTTGCCCGGCTGGATTTCTGCCACGTAGTATTCCGGATTACCCTTACCGTTACCCATACGGACTTCGGCGGGCTTCTTCGAGATCGGCTTGTCCGGGAAAATCCGGATCCAGATGCGGCCGCCACGCTTGATGTGACGGGTCATCGCACGACGTGCCGACTCGATCTGACGAGCCGTCAGACGACCACGGCCCATCGCCTTCAGGCCGAATTCGCCGAAAGACACGGCGTTGCCACGGGTAGCTTTACCCGTGTTGCGGCCTTTCTGCTCCTTGCGATATTTTCTGCGCTTAGGTTGCAGCATCGTTATTCTCCACTCTTCGCATCTGCGCCAGGAGCGCGGCGACCTGCACCGGCACCCGCGCCACCGCGGCGGTTGCCACCCGGACGGCCGCCTTCGCCTTCACGGCGACGACCATCAGGACGACCACCCGGGCGACGACGACGATCGTCTTGCGGCTCTTCCACCACCGGCGCTTCGTTGCGGCCGAGGTGATCACCCTTGTAGACCCACACCTTGACACCGATGATGCCGTAGGTGGTTTCTGCTTCGGAGAAGCCGTAGTCGATGTCGGCGCGCAGGGTGTGCAGGGGCACACGGCCTTCGCGATACCACTCGGTACGTGCGATTTCGATGCCGTTCAGACGACCGGCGCTCATGATCTTGATGCCTTGGGCACCGAGGCGCATCGCGTTCTGCATCGCGCGCTTCATTGCGCGGCGGAACATGATACGGCGCTCGAGCTGCTGGGTGATCGAGTCGGCGATCAGCTGCGCATCGGTTTCCGGCTTGCGGATTTCCTCGATGTTCACGTGCACGGGCACACCCATGCGGCGTTGCAGCTCGGCCTTGAGCAGTTCGATGTCCTCACCCTTCTTGCCGATCACCACGCCCGGACGCGAGCTATAAATGGTGAGACGTGCATTGCGGGCGGGGCGCTCGATCACGACGCGGCCAACCGAAGCGTTCTTGAGCTTCTTCTTCAGAAACTCGCGAACTTCGATGTCTTCCTTCAGCATGCCGGCGAACTTCGTGTTGTTGGCGTACCAACGCGAAGCCCAGTTACGGCTGACGGCCAGACGGAAGCCAGTCGGATGAATCTTCTGTCCCATCGTGACTCCTTAGTTGCCGAGCGTCACAGTGATGTGACAAGTTTGTTTCTCGATGCGGTTGCCGCGGCCCTTTGCTCGTGCCGTGAAACGCTTGAGCGAGGTTGCCTTGTCGACGAAGATGGTCTTGACCTTCAGTTCGTCGATGTCGGCGCCTTCATTGTGCTCGGCGTTGGCGATGGCCGATTCGACCACCTTCTTCACGATGACGGCCGCCTTTTTCGGGCTGAACGTCAGGACGTTGAGCGCGCGTTCGATCGGCAGACCGCGGATCTGGTCAGCGACCAGGCGCGTTTTCTGGGCGGAGATGCGGGCACCGCGATGAATCGCTTTCACTTCCATGATGGCACCTTACCTCTTCGCTTTCTTGTCAGCCGCGTGGCCCTTGAACGTACGCGTGAGCGCAAATTCACCGAGCTTGTGGCCAACCATGTTTTCCGAAACATACACCGGCACGTGTTGACGGCCGTTATGTACGGCGATCGTCAGGCCGATGAAGTCCGGCAGAATGGTCGAGCGACGCGACCAAGTCTTGATGGGCTTCTTGTCCTTGCCGGCTGAGGCCGCTTCCACCTTTTTCAGCAGGTGGGCGTCACAGAACGGACCCTTTTTTGCGGAACGTGTCATGTCTAGGCTCCTACCTACCGATTAACGCTTGTGGCGGCGCTGCACGATCATGCTGGCAGTGCGCTTGTTGCTGCGGGTACGGTAACCCTTGGCCGGGGTACCCCAAGGCGAAACGGGGTCACGACCAGCAGCGGTCTTGCCTTCACCACCACCGTGCGGGTGGTCCACCGGGTTCATCACAACGCCGCGAACCGTCGGGCGGATACCGCGCCAACGATTTGCACCGGCCTTGCCGATGACGCGCAGGCTATGCTCTTCGTTACCGACTTCACCAATGGTGGCGCGGCATTCGATGTGAACGCGACGCACTTCACCGGAGCGCAGGCGAACCTGAGCGTAGATGCCTTCACGAGCCAGCAGCACAGCGGAACCGCCAGCGGCGCGAGCGATCTGAGCGCCCTTGCCCGGCAGCATTTCCACGCAGTGGATGGTGGTACCAACCGGAATGTTGCGGATCGGCAGGTTGTTACCCGACTTGATCGCAGCTTCCGAGCCGTTCATCAACGCTTGGCCAACTACCATGCCCTTGGTGGCAATGATGTAGCGGCGCTCGCCGTCGGCGAACAGCACCAGCGCGATATTGGCGCTGCGGTTCGGATCGTATTCCAGGCGCTCGACCTTGGCGGCAATGCCGTCCTTGTCGTTGCGCTTGAAGTCGACCACGCGGTAATGGTGCTTATGACCACCGCCCTTGTGGCGGGTGGTGATGTGACCGTTGTTGTTACGGCCCGACTTCTGGAATTGCTTTTCCAGCAGCGGAGCGTGGGGCGCGCCCTTGTGCAGGTTGTGATTAACAACCTTTACCATGGAGCGACGGCCCGGGGACGTCGGCTTGGTCTTGACGAGTGCCATGATTACTTGGCCTCCGCTTCAAAATTGATTTCCTGACCCGGCTTGAGCGAAACGTAAGCCTTCTTCACGTGGTTGCGACGCCCCATGAATCGGCCAAAACGCTTTTGCTTGCCCTTTTGGTTCAGGATCTGAACGGACTGCACCTCGACCTTGAACAGCAGTTCGACTGCCGCCTTCACGTCTGCCTTGTTGGCATCGCGAGCGACTTCGAACACGACTTGTTCGTTCTTGTCGGCGACCAGGGTTGCCTTTTCGGAAACCACCGGCGCGAGCAGCACCTGCATCAAACGATGATCGTTCT
This sequence comes from Cupriavidus sp. CuC1, assembly GCF_044627735.1. Taxonomy (NCBI): domain Bacteria; kingdom Pseudomonadati; phylum Pseudomonadota; class Betaproteobacteria; order Burkholderiales; family Burkholderiaceae; genus Cupriavidus; species Cupriavidus sp. CuC1. The sequence goes on from NZ_JBIUHC010000003.1 coordinate 120,299, forward strand.
TGGCTACTTGCGTCATTTCAGCAACTCCTCGATCTGCGCGACGGCCGCCTTGGTCACCAGCACCTTCTTGTAGTGCACGAGCGACAGCGGGTCAGCCTGGCGCGGCTCGACAACCGCCACGTGCGGCAGATTGCGCGAAGCCAGGTAGAGGTTCTCGTCGAGGCTGTCGGTGATGATCAGCACCGAGTCCAGGCCCATGGCCTTGAACTTGTCGGCCAAGAGCTTGGTCTTGGGCGCATCGACGGTGAAACCGTCCACCACGTTGATACGACCTTCACGTGCGAGCTGCGAGTAAATCGAGCGCATACCGGCACGGAACATCTTCTTGTTGACCTTCTGCGTGAAGTTCTCTTCCGGCGAATTCGGGAAGATACGGCCGCCCCCGCGCCACAGCGGCGAGGAAGACATACCGGCACGGGCGCGACCCGTACCCTTCTGGCGCCAAGGCTTCTTGGTCGTGTGCTTGACCTCTTCACGGTCCTTCTGCTTACGGTTACCGCTGCGAGCGTTAGCCTGGTAAGCGACGACGACTTGGTGAACGAGGGCTTCGTTGTAGTCACGGCCGAAGACTTCGGGCGAGGCGTCAACGCCTGCACCGATCTGGCCATTGTCCTGGAGGAGCTTGAGTTCCATTGATTCGCTCCTTAAGCTTTGGCTTTGGCCTTGACGGCCGGGGTAACGATAACCTTGCCGCCCTTGGAGCCGGGAATGGCGCCCTTGACCAGCAGCAGCTTGCGCTCTGCGTCGATCTTGGCGATTTCCAGGTTCTGGACGGTGCGGGTGACGTCACCCAGATGGCCAGTCATGCGCTTGCCGGGGAACACACGGCCCGGATCCTGCGCCATACCGATGGAACCCGGCACGTTGTGCGAACGCGAGTTACCGTGGGTGGCACGACCCGATGCGAAATGGTGGCGCTTGATGGTACCGGCGTAGCCCTTACCGATGGTCACGCCCTGGACGTCGATCTTCTGACCGACTTCGAACAGGTCGACCGACAGCGTACCGCCGGCTTGCAGTTCGCCAGCCTTAGCGGCATCGATGCGGAATTCGCGGATGATTTCACCAGCTTCAACACCTGCTTTGGCGAGGTGACCTGCCAAAGGCTTGGTGACGCGGCTAGCGCGGCGTGCGCCGAAAGTGACTTGAACCGAGGTATAACCGTCGGTCTCGTCCGTCTTGATTTGTGTCACGCGGTTGTCGCCGACCTCGACCACGGTAACGGGAATTGAATCGCCGTCGTCCGTGAAAATACGGGTCATGCCAACCTTGCGACCTACAAGGCCAAGGCTCATGGTTTGCTCCATTCCCAGCTGCGATTGGCCGGGGCTGATTAAATACACGAAAACAGTGTTTGCAGTGCGGGGCTTGCGCTGAAGAAGACTGCGCGCGGCCAAATTGGCCAGCCCACTACCCATAGACAAACGGGTAGCCTTACACTATATCCCAGCGGTTTGGAAAGAGCAAGCGTGGTCTGGGAAGTTGGGGTCTGGACGCGGGCGGGTGTTGTTTTGCGATGTTTGCACTTGGCGCCGGCGCTCTGCGATGCGATTTTCGGGGCCGTTAGCGGGGTTGCTAGCGGCTGTATCGACACTTGATGTCCGCATCCAAGTGCCGATACGGCCTCCGTTACCGCCCTACCCTTACGAATTCCCCGCCGAAGAACACCAACGGTTCGCCTTCCCCCACTTCAAATCCCTCCACCGCCCCGACGATCAGCAAGTGATCGCCCACCACGTCGGCACGCTCCACCCTGCACGCCAGCGTGGCCAGCGCCTCGTCCAGGTAGGGCACGCCGCGCTCGCAGCGCCGATGGGGGACGCCAGCAAACTTGTCCTCCGCCGGCGTGGCAAAACGGCGCGCCAGCTCGCCATGTCCCGCCTGCAGGATGCTGACGCCAAAGTGCTTGCCGACGGCAAAGTGCCCGGCATTCGGTGAATGCAGCGCCAGGCTCCACAAGACCAGCGGTGGCGCCAGCGACAGCGAGGCGAAGGAGTTGATGGTCAGGCCGATAGGGCGACCCTCGGCGCCGCACGCCCCGATGACCGCCACGCCGGTGGCGTAACGGCCACAGGCCCGGCGCAGCGCCCTCGTATCCAGCACAGCGCATGCGGCTTCCATTTCAGGCAGCCTGCGGCAGATGCTGGTCGATCAACTGCTGGCACGCAGCGGGATCGGCCCACCAGGGAAAGAAGTCCGGCGGGTTGTCAAAGCCATTGGCAATGCGTCCGGCCAGCGCCGGCGCATGGCCAGCCGCGCCCAGCAACGCCAGGATATGCGGCGGCGGCGGAGTGAGCAGGGAATTGGTCCAGTTCACCACGTCGCCGGCGTATTGCCAGTAACGCGCGAACGTCTGCTCCATCCAGCCCGCGTCGAACGCGCGATCGCCATGCGCGACGATGGCATCGAGATACACCCTGCAGCACTTGGCGGCGTTGTTTGAGCCCTGCCCCGTGATGGGGTCGTTGACGACTACGGCGTCGGCCATGCCGAACACAAGCCTGCCCGAGGGCAAGGTCATGACCGGACGGCGCACGGTTGGGGCGAAGCGGCCGGCGAGTATGCCTTGCGCGTCGGTCAGGGTCACCGCATCACAGCGCTCGGCCTCCCACGGGAGCCACGTGCGCAGGATGCGCATGCTCTCGGCGAGGTGCTGCTCCGGCGAGCGTGGCTCCGCCCAGCGGTCCATCGGGCCACCGGGTATGCCCTCGAACACCATGATCTCGCAGGGTCCGGACAGCGTCAGGGCCGGGAAGACGAAGTATTCGCCAATGCCGGGAATCAGGTTGAAGCAAACCCGCGAGAACGGGGTCCGCGGCGTCATGCCGTTCACATAGGTCAGGGCCAGCGAGCGCTGCGGCGCGCTAAAGGGACTGCGCGTGGCGTCACGCTCGAAACGGCTGATGATCTCGCCCTTGCCGGCCGCGAGCAGCACGAGATCATGCTCGCGCGCCAGCGCTTCCAGCTCATCGATGCCGGCATCGGCGATGCGCAGGTCGCCGCCGCGTTGCGCGAAGGCCTCCATCCAGGCGGGCATCTTGAGACGCTGGTCCACTGCCTGGGCTGCCCGGTCGAGTGGGGCTGCCCAATCGATGAGTTTGGCCCCTGGCTGCTCCGGATGCGGAATCGCCAGACCGATCCCTTCCACGGGCGGGCACGTGTCGTCCCACCAGCTAAGGCCAAGCTCCCGCTCGGTCTGCAGTGCACGGTCGAACATGCACTGGCTGGACATGACCTTGCCCGCCCGGACCTGGTCCGGCGTGCGATTGGTCATCAGCGTGACCCGGTAACCCTTGGCTTGCAGGCCGAGGGCCATCTGCAGGCCGGACTGGCCCGCGCCGACGATGGCAATGCGTTGGCTCATGGCAATCTCCTACTTGAAGTTCAGCGTGGAAATCGAAGTCCTGGCGCGCGGCGTCAGCCGGCCAGGCGCGGGATGGCAGGGACGTTTTGCTCCGGCCCCATTGCCGAGTAGCCGCCGTCCACCGCGTAGTCGGCGCCGGTGACAAAGCTGGCATGGTCCGAGCAGAGGAACAGCACGACCTGGGCCACTTCATCGGGCTCGCCCACGCGGCCCAGCAGGTGGAAGTCCGCCGCCACGCGATCGGTGCGCTCGCGGTTGCCGCCGCTGACCTCATCCATCAGCCGGCACCAGGTCCAGCCCGGCGAGACCGCGTTGACGCGGATCCGATCCGGCGCGAGGTCCATCGCCATGCTGCGGGTAAGCTGCCGGATTGCCGCCTTGGAGGCCGGATAAAGCCAGCGTCCGGTCTGCGCCACATTGGCCGAGATGCTGGTGAAGTTGACGATCGCGCCGCCGCCGCGTGCGCGCATTCCATCGTGGACGGCCTGGGCCAGGATCACGCTGGAGACTACGTTGACGTCGAGCGCGGTGAGCCAGTCACGGCGGTTCGACTTGAAACCGTCGTCGAGATAGGTGCAGGCCAGGTTGATGAGGTAGTCGATGCCGCCGAAGTGCCGCGCCACCTGTGCGACGGCCACCGCCACCTGGGTGTCGTCGGTGATGTCGGTGCGGATGAAGATCGCGCGTTGGCCTAGTTCGGCGGCAACGCGCTCGCCGCCGGCGGTATCGATATCGAGTATCGCCACTCGCGTTCCGGCCTCCACGAAGGCCTTCGCGACTCCCGCGCCGATTAGCGTGGCGCCACCGCTGACGATGGCAACCTTGTCCTGCAGTCCTTTCATGACGTTGTCTCCTTGTATTCGGTGCGTTGCCCGTGCGCCTTGGGGGCCATCCGGCGCCGTAGGCGCAGCGGTACCCGAGGCGCGTGCCGGGCCCGCCCCTTTTGCTTGATGACGTCGATATACCGGGGCGCGTATGCGCCCGGATTACTTGCCCTCGCTCTCCTGCCAGCGCGCCATCAGCGTGTTGGAGGGCAGCGCTTCGTCGAGCAGCTTGCGCGCGGTCTCGACACCGGCCACGGGCAGGCCGGCGGGATCGAGCTTGCCGATCTGCACCAGCACGCTCGCCTGGTCCCAGTAGATGTGCTCGTGGTACAGCTTGTCCCCGCGGAACTTGACGATCGCGATGAGGGGGATCTCCACGCGTTTGCCGGTAGGCGCCACGCCCGGCAGCATCCAGTCGACCTCGCAGGTATGCGTGAAGCAGAACAGCATCTCGTCGACGATCTGGCTGGCACCCACGGTGCGCGACAGCGGGATCAGCGTCGTATCGGGCGGATTGCTGTTGACGAAGTGGTTCTGGTAGAAGCGCTTGAGCTGCCGGTGGCCGACGCCGCCGGTCATGGTCGGGATATGATTGACATACGGCTCGGCCACCATCGTCGCCATGGTGGCGTCGACATCGCGGGTGGCGAATTCGTATTCGCAGTGCTTGTCCCAGAGGGCCGAGAAGTCGTAGTGCGGCCCCATCTCTGCGCGCAGCGCGGCAATCGAGCGCTGATGCGCCATCAGCGCCGAGGGGCGGTCGAAATGCTCGCCACCGGTGCGCGCGAACGCGTGGTCGACGCCCGGATAAACGTACAGCTCGATACCGTCCTTGCCGCCAAGGGCTGCGCGGATCTGCGCTTGCGCCTCGGGTGGGCAAAAGCCGTCGCGCTCGGCCACGTGCAGCACCAGCCGTCCCTGGATATCGGCCGCCTCGTCCAGCGCGCGCTCGATGCCGACGCCGTAGTACGCCACAGCACAGGCCACACCGTCCAGGCGGCAAGCAGCCAGATAGGCGAGCTTGCCACCCAGGCAAAAGCCAAGCACCCCGGTCTGGCCCACGCATTCGGGGCGGGCGCGCAGCGCGTCCAGGGCCGCACCGACATCCTTGACGCCGAGGGCCTCATCGAAGCGCTGATACAAGCCCAAGGCGCGCTGGAAGTCCTCGCCGCGATCGCCCAGTTCGATGCCAGGGGCGATGCGCCAGAACAGGTCCGGCACCAGCACCGTGTAGCCTTCCTCGGCGTAGTAGTCCGCCGCGGCGCGCATGGTGGCGTTGACGCCGAAGATTTCCTGGCACAACACAATGCCGGGCCCCTTGCCCGCTGCGGGCGTGGCGAGGTAGGCGCTGAACGTGCCGCTACCGTCGGCGGCGTGGATCTGGATGGTCTGGCCCATGGGCTGCGTTCCTTTGTTTTGGGGGATGGGGCTACCGTGCTGGATTCCATCATGGGCGATCCGCACCGCAGCAAGCTAGCCGCGGGCTGCAGCGGCTATCCGATTAGTGCAGGAAAATACCGGTGCGGGCAAGGGGCGCCGGGAAGCGATCCACTATAGTGGTGTGAAGGAATCCGCCCGCAGGCTGGCCGGGCTCAACGTACGAAGCGGCGCGCCAATGACGCCGAGGAGCGAGACAATGCCGCAGCCCCCCGCGGCCACGGCCACCGAGCCGCTGGCAGGCGCCCTGCTATCCGACCCCGCCCGGCTGGTCTTCGCCTCGACCGACCAGGCCCAGACGCGCGCAGCGGTGGGTACGGTTTTCAAGCCGCACAAGCTCACCATCGGCGGCACGACGCTGGCTGCCCGCATGCATCATGCGCCGCTTGGCGCCGTGTCGTTCAACCGGCTGGCCTATGGCGCGGAGGTCCAGATCGAGCCTGGGCCGCTTGATGATTTCCTGCTTGTGCAGATGCCGCTGGCGGGCCATGCCCAGATCCATTGCGGCCGGCAGCAGATCCTCTCCGACCGCGACACGGCCTCGGTGCTCACGCCCAGCGACCCCGTGCGGATGCGCTGGAGCCACGACAGCGACCAGTTGATCGTGCGCGTGGAGCGCGGTGCCATGGAGCGGGTATGCGCGGCGTACCTCGGCCATCGGCCGCAGGCACCGCTGCGCTTCGAGCTCGGGATGGAGTGGCGCCGCCTGGCAGCCTGGTACCAGCTGATGCACTACCTGGCGGACCTGCTCGCGCTGGCGCCGGATGCGGCGCGGCATCCGTTGACGGCTTGCCAGCTGGAGCAGCTGGTGATCGGCACGTTGTTGACGGTGCAGCCCCATAGCCTGGCGGAGGCGATGCGGGCACGGGGCAAACCCTTGGCGCCGCGTCACGTGAAGCAGGTCGAGGAATACATCCATGCCCATGCGCAGGCACCACTGACCCCGGCCCTGCTGGCGGAAGTCGCCGGCGTCAGCCTGCGCGGGCTCTATGCGGGCTTTCGGGAGCATCGGGGCATCAGCCCAATGGCCTACCTGCGCGCGGTGCGACTGGAGCGTGTTCGCCATGACCTGCTGAACGACCTGGCGATCGACTCGGTCACGGCCGCGGCCCTGCGCTGGGGCTTTGGCCACCTGGGACGCTTCAGCCTGGAATACCGCAAGAATTTCGGCGAGCCGCCGGGCCAGACGCTGCGCCGGCGCGGGCCTTCCTAGGCCGCATTGCGGTGAAATGGGAGCACAAAAACAAGAACGGCGAACCGAAGTTCGCCGTTCTTGTTTGCGCAAAACCGCTTTGGGCGGTCTTGTGCGGAATACCTTACACCTTGATTTCGACGTCGACGCCGGCCGGCAGGTCGAGCTTCATCAGTGCGTCAACGGTCTTGTCGGTAGGATCGACGATGTCCATCAGGCGCTGGTGAGTACGAATCTCGAACTGATCACGGCTCGTCTTGTTGACGTGCGGCGAACGCAGGATGTCGAAGCGCTGGATACGGGTCGGCAGGGGCACCGGGCCCTTGACGATCGCGCCGGTGCGCTTGGCGGTATCCACGATTTCGGCTGCCGACTGGTCGATCAGGCGATAGTCGAAAGCCTTCAGGCGGATACGGATCTTCTGGTTCTGCATGATATTTCCTTTAAAGAGCGATGGGCGGCTAGCGCCCTGGAACAAGGGAACTGGCCGACGGTATTGTACCGCCAGCCAGCTCCAGGAAGTTTGCTTAGTCGAGGATCTTTGCCACGACGCCGGCGCCGACGGTACGACCGCCTTCACGGATGGCGAAACGCAGGCCTTCTTCCATGGCGATCGGGGCAATCAGCTTGACCGTGATCGACACGTTGTCACCCGGCATGACCATTTCCTTGTCCTTCGGCAGCTCGATCGAGCCAGTCACGTCGGTCGTACGGAAGTAGAACTGCGGGCGGTAGTTGTTGAAGAACGGGGTGTGACGGCCGCCTTCGTCCTTCGACAAGATGTAGACCTCGCCGGTGAAGTGCGTGTGCGGCTTGATCGAACCCGGCTTGCACAGCACTTGGCCGCGCTCGACGTCTTCGCGCTTCGTGCCGCGCAGCAGCAGACCCACGTTGTCGCCAGCTTGACCTTGGTCCAGCAGCTTGCGGAACATTTCCACGCCGGTGCAGATGGTCTTGACCGTCGGCTTGATGCCCACGATTTCGATTTCTTCACCGACCTTGATGATGCCGCGCTCGATACGACCGGTCACAACCGTGCCACGGCCCGAGATCGAGAACACGTCTTCCACCGGCATCAGGAAGGTGCCGTCGATGGCACGTTCCGGCGTCGGGATGTAGGTGTCCAGCGTGTCGGCCAGGGCCAGGATCGCTTGCTCGCCCAGTTCGCCCTTGTCGCCTTCCAGTGCCAGCTTGGCCGAACCCTTGATGATCGGGGTGTCGTCGCCGGGGAATTCGTACTTGGACAAGAGCTCGCGCACTTCCATTTCGACCAGCTCGAGCAGCTCGGCGTCGTCGACCATGTCGCACTTGTTCAGGAACACGATGATGTAAGGCACGCCAACCTGGCGGGCCAGCAGGATGTGTTCGCGGGTCTGGGGCATGGGGCCGTCAGCGGCCGAGCACACCAGGATTGCGCCGTCCATCTGTGCGGCGCCCGTGATCATGTTCTTCACATAGTCAGCGTGGCCCGGGCAGTCAACGTGTGCGTAGTGGCGGTTAGCCGTTTCGTACTCGACGTGTGCGGTATTGATGGTAATACCGCGTGCCTTTTCTTCCGGCGCTGCGTCGATTTCGTCGTACTTCTTGGCCGAACCGCCAAACTTGGCTGCCAGCACCGTGGCAATTGCTGCCGTCAGGGTGGTCTTGCCATGGTCAACGTGACCGATCGTGCCAACGTTCACGTGCGGCTTAGTCCGCGAGAACTTTTCCTTTGCCATTTTTCAGCTCCTAATCGAAACCAGTATGTCGTGTTCATAGTGCCGCCGCGCACAACGCGCGGCGGCGGATTTTTTACTTACTTGCCACGTGCCGTGATCACGGCGTCGGCTACGTTCTTCGGCGCTTCAGCGTAGTGCTTGAACTCCATCGTGTACGTAGCGCGGCCTTGCGTGGCCGAACGCAGCGAGGTCGAGTAGCCGAACATCTCTGCCAGCGGAACTTCCGCGCGCAGGATCTTGCCACCGCCGACCATGTCGTCCATGCCCTGGATAATGCCGCGACGCGACGACAGATCGCCCATCACGTTACCCATGAAGTCTTCGGGCGTTTCCACTTCCACGGCCATCATCGGCTCGAGCAGCACGGGGCTTGCGCGACGCATGCCTTCCTTGAAGCCCATGGAGCCGGCCATCTTGAACGCGTTTTCGTTCGAGTCCACATCGTGGTACGAACCGAAGAACAGCGTGACCTTGACGTCGACCACCGGGAAGCCTGCCAGAACGCCGGAGTTCAGGGTGTCCTGAATGCCCTTGTCCACTGCGGGGATGTACTCGCGCGGAACCACGCCGCCCTTGATGGCGTCGACGAATTCGTAGCCCTTGCCCGGTTCTTGCGGCTCGAGCTTCAGCACCACGTGACCGTACTGGCCACGGCCGCCCGACTGCTTGACGAACTTGCCTTCCACTTCGTCGCAGGTCTTGCGGATGGTTTCGCGGTACGCAACCTGGGGCTTGCCCACGGTGGCTTCCACGCCGAATTCGCGCTTCATGCGGTCGACCAGGATTTCCAGGTGGAGCTCGCCCATGCCCGAAATGATGGTCTGGCCGGATTCTTCGTCGGTCTTGACGCGGAACGACGGATCTTCCTGTGCCAGGCGGTTCAGGGCGATGCCCATCTTTTCCTGGTCAGCCTTGGTCTTCGGCTCGACAGCCTGCGAAATCACCGGCTCCGGGAACACCATGCGTTCCAGGATGATGATGTGGTCCGGATCGCACAGCGTATCGCCCGTGGTGGCTTCTTTCAGGCCAACCGCGGCGGCGATGTCGCCTGCCAGCACTTCCTTGATTTCTTCGCGCTGGTTGGCGTGCATCTGCAGAATCCGGCCCAGGCGTTCCTTCTTGCTCTTGACCGGGTTGTAGATGGTATCGCCCGAATTGACCTTGCCCGAGTAGACGCGGAAGAAGATCAGCTGGCCGACGAACGGGTCGGTCATGATCTTGAACGCCAGAGCGGAGAACTTTTCGTCGTCCGCGGCACGGCGCGACGTTTCCTTGTCGTCGTCGTCCACGCCGGTGACCGGCGGGATGTCGACCGGCGACGGCAGGAAGTCGATCACGGCGTCCAGCATACGCTGCACGCCCTTGTTCTTGAACGCGGTGCCGCACAGCATCGGCTGGATTTCGCAGGCGATGGTACGGTCACGCAGGCCCTTGATGATCTCGGCTTCGGACAGTTCGCCCTCTTCCAGATACTTGTTCATCAGCTCTTCGTTCGACTCGGCAGCTGCCTCGACCATCTTCTCGCGCCATTCGTTGCACGAGTCGGCCAGTTCAGCCGGGATGTCCACGTAGTCGAACTTGGTGCCTTGGCTGGCCTCGTCCCAGATGATCGCTTTCATCTTGATCAGGTCGACCACACCCTTGAAGGTGTCTTCGGCGCCGATGGGCACAACGACGGGAACCGGGCTGGCCTTCAGGCGGGTCTTCAGCTGGTCGTAGACCTTGAAGAAGTTCGCGCCGGTACGGTCCATCTTGTTGACGAAGGCCAGGCGCGGCACGCCGTACTTGTTAGCCTGGCGCCAGACGGTTTCCGACTGGGGCTGCACGCCACCCACTGCGCAGTAGACCATGCATGCGCCATCCAGCACGCGCATGGAGCGCTCCACCTCAATGGTGAAGTCCACGTGGCCCGGGGTGTCGATGATGTTGATGCGGTGTTCCGGGTAATTGCCGGCCATGCCCTTCCAGAAGGCGGTGGTGGCAGCGGAGGTGATCGTGATGCCACGCTCCTGTTCCTGCTCCATCCAGTCCATGGTGGCGGCGCCATCATGCACTTCACCGATCTTGTGGTTCACACCGGTGTAGAACAGGATACGCTCGGTCGTGGTGGTTTTACCCGCGTCAATGTGAGCCGAGATACCGATATTGCGGTAGCGCTCAATGGGAGTCTTACGAGCCACTTTAATCCTCTATTCGTCCGTGAGACGCCGGCATCTCATTGCCAACGCCCGTAACACAAACGGGCGAGCGTGTGAAAACACAGCCCGCCCGGCAACCAACCGCGTAACTCGCGCGCTTTAGAAGCGGAAGTGCGAGAACGCCTTGTTGGCTTCGGCCATGCGGTGCACTTCGTCGCGCTTCTTCATCGCGCCGCCGCGGCCTTCCGCTGCTTCCAGCAGCTCACCTGCCAGGCGCAGCGCCATCGACTTCTCGCTGCGTTTTTTCGCGGCCTCGCGCAACCAACGCATCGCCAATGCCAAACGACGCGACGGACGGACTTCGACCGGAACCTGATAGTTGGCGCCGCCCACGCGACGGCTCTTCACTTCGACCACCGGCTTCACGTTGTTGATCGCAACGGAAAACACTTCAACGGGGGCCTTGCCTGCCTTCTTTTCGATCTGGTCGAACGCGCCATAAACGATACGTTCGGCAACCGACTTCTTGCCGTCCAGCATCAGGACGTTCATGAACTTGGCAACTTCAACGTTACCGAACTTCGGATCGGGCAGGATATCCCGCTTGGGGACTTCACGACGACGTGGCATCTTCTTTCCTTTAGATTCAGTTGAGAGCGCGGCAATGATTTCCCGCTCTCCGGCCACCAACTAGCTTGCCTTCCATCGAGGCAAATTCGCCGGGTGACCACTTACTCGACGGCACGGCGCGACAAACGCTCCGTTTTACCGCCGCCTGGTGACAGCACCATGACGCATTCGCCACAGGCCATCGTTTGTTGCTTCGGGCTTTGTGCCCAGCTTGCCTGGCGTTAGCCTTAAGCAGCCTTCGGACGCTTCGCGCCGTACTTCGAACGTGCCTGGCGACGATCCTTCACGCCTTGCAAGTCCAGCGAGCCACGGACGATGTGGTAACGCACACCCGGCAAGTCCTTCACACGGCCGCCGCGAATCAGCACGACCGAGTGTTCTTGCAGGTTGTGGCCTTCACCGCCGATGTACGAGATGACCTCGAAACCGTTGGTCAGGCGCACCTTGGCGACCTTACGCAGTGCCGAGTTCGGCTTCTTCGGCGTCGTGGTGTACACACGGGTGCACACGCCGCGACGCTGGGGGCAGTTCTCAAGCGCCGGGCTCTTGCTCTTGACGACTTCAGAGACACGCGGCTTGCGAACCAGTTGGTTGATAGTTGGCATTGTTCAATCCAGCTTGGTTTTACGGAAAAACACCCCTGGGGCCACAAGCAATGGGCCGAAGAGGCAACGACGGGTTTTGGGCGGGAAAAGTGAGCGAGCGCTCTTGAGACGGACCTGTGGAGGAACAGACTGGCCAAAGAGCGCGAGCTCGCCTGGGATCCCGCTGCGACCACACCACCAGAGCATCACACGATCCCCTGGCGGGCTTGCCGATTGCGAACCGAGGGCCACAATTACGACAGGCGAGCGAAATCCAAAGCCAAAAACTCGAATCTGACATGCTAGCAGCGACTACGTAAACGGTCAAGCAGCTTCTGACACAAGCACAAGCGTGCTTCTCAACTTGGCGCGGCCGGGCCTCAAAAGTCCTCCACGGCACCCAGCGCTTCCAGGATGGCGTCGCCATAGCGCTCCAGTTTGGCGGCGCCGATGCCGGGGACCTCAGCCATTGCAGTCAACGAATCCGGTGCGCTGCGCGCCAGTTCGGCCAGCGTGGCGTCATGGAAAATCACATAGGCCGGCACACCGTGTTCACGTGCCGTCTCGGTGCGCCATTTGCGAAGGGCTTCCCAGTTGGCCAGCGCCTCGGAATCCATGCCGGCGGTATGGTCGGTGCGAGTGCCGGTGGAACCGCGCGCCCCACGTTCGCCGCTCTTGACGGGCTTGCTGACCTGCCGGCGCAGGGTGATCGGCATTTCGCCCTTGAGCACGGCGCGGGCGGACTCGCCCAGCAACAGTGCGCCATGGCCGCCGTGGTCGATGACCAGCAGGCCGTGGGCGATCAACTGGCGGAAGATGGCATGCCATTCCGACACGGTGCGCTCGGCCCCGATCCCGAAGGTGGAGACTTTGTCGTGGCCCCATTGGCGGATCTTTTCCGACGCATTGCCGCGCAGCACATCGACCATATGGGTCGCCCCGAAATGGACGCGGCTGGCCTGCGCCGTGCGATAGACGCAGGACAGCGCCATCTGCGCTTCACGCGTGCCGTCCCAGGTGGCGGGAGGCTCCAGGCAGGTGTCGCAGTTGCCGCAGGGTTCGCTCGCTTCGTCGAAATAGCCCAGGATGCGCACACGCCGGCAGCCGGCGGTCTCGCACAGCCCAAGCAGGGCATCGAGCTTGGCGGACGAGACGCGCTTGTGCGCGTCATCCGCCTCGGACTCGTCGATCATGCGCTTTTGCTGGACCACGTCGCCCAGCCCGTAGGCCATCCAGGCGTTGGCCGGCAGCCCGTCGCGGCCGGCGCGGCCAGTCTCCTGGTAGTAGCCTTCCATGCTCTTGGGCAGGTCCAGGTGGGCGACGAAGCGCACGTCCGGCTTGTCGATGCCCATGCCGAAGGCGATGGTGGCCACCATGATCACGCCCTCTTCCTCGCGGAAACGAGCCTGATGGTGCTGGCGCACGCCCGCATCCATGCCGGCGTGGTACGCCAGCGCGTTGAGGCCCTGGGCGCTGAGGTAGCTCGCGGTGTCCTCCACCTTCTTGCGCGACAGGCAGTAGACGATGCCGCTGTCGTGCGTGCCGTCGGCGGCCAGGTGCTCGGCCTTGATAAAGGCCAGCAGCTGCTGGCGCGCATTGTCTTTCTCGACGATGCGATAGCGGATGTTGGGGCGGTCGAAGCTGGAGACGAAGACGCGGGCGTCGTGCAGCGCGAGGCGCTCCACGATTTCCTCGCGCGTGACGGAATCCGCGGTGGCCGTCAGGGCAATGCGCGGCACTTCCGGGAAGCGCTCGTGCAGCACCGAAAGCTGGATGTACTCGGGCCGGAAGTCATGGCCCCACTGCGATACGCAGTGCGCCTCGTCGATGGCGAACACGCCGATACGGGTACGCTGGAGCAGATCCTGGAAGCGCGGCGTCATCAGCCGCTCGGGCGCCACATAGAGGATTTCCAGGCGGCCGGCGAGCAGGTCGCGCTCCACCGCGGAGGCCTCGGCCCCGCTGAGCGTCGAGTTCAGCACGGCCGCGCGCACACCCGCCTCGGACAGCGCCGCGACCTGGTCCTGCATCAGCGCGATCAGCGGCGACACCACGATGCCGGTGCCCTGCCCCGCCCTCTGGCGCAGCAATGCGGGAATCTGGTAGCACAGCGACTTGCCGCCGCCGGTCGGCATCAGGACCAGGCAATCTCCACCATCGGCCACATGGTCGATGATCTCCCCCTGCCGGCCGCGGAAGGCGTGGTAGCCGAAAACATCCTTGAGAATCGCCAGGGCGCGCGACATAGCAACAGCTTAGAAAAAGGGGTGGAACCGCGAAAGGCGTAACCATACCACCAAGGGCGCGGCTAACTACTTCGGGCTGTGACGAATGTTCCCGGATTTCTTTCGCCCGGCGGCGCATGGTGCACGGGTCAGTGCCTTTGCGGCAAAGCATGCGTACGACGAATAAAAATGACCGAAGAAGACAGGAAGAAATAAAGCCGGATATATAACGACAGGCAAAAAAAACCCGGCCACCAGGGCCGGGCTTCTTCATGCAGCTTGCTTGCTGGTTCAGGCTGGCAGTCTTAGACCGCGTCGCCCTCGCCTTCGGTCGTCGCCGGCACCACCGGCGGCTCGATGAAGAGCGACTGCTCTTCATCGGAGATCGCCTGGGCGCGTTCGCGCTCGGCCGCCTCGCGCGCCTTGCGGGCACGGTGGTAGGCCAGACCCGTACCAGCGGGGATCAGTCGGCCAACGATCACGTTTTCCTTCAGACCACGCAGGTCGTCGGTCTTGCCCATGATCGCGGCTTCGGTCAGCACGCGGGTGGTTTCCTGGAACGATGCCGCCGAGATGAAGCTGTCGGTGGACAGCGACGCCTTGGTGATACCGAGCAGCAGGTTTTCGTACGTGGCCGGACGCTTGCCTTCGGCGATCACGCGATCGTTCTCGTCAAGCAGTTCCGAACGCTCCACCTGTTCACCCGGGATGAACTTGGTGTCGCCCACATCCGAGATCTGCACGCGGCGCAGCATCTGGCGCACGATCACTTCGATGTGCTTGTCGTTGATCTTCACGCCCTGCAGACGGTACACGTCCTGCACTTCGTCGACGATGTAGTGCGCCAGTTCCTCGATGCCCTTCAGGCGCAGGATGTCGTGCGGGTCCGCCGGACCTTCCACGATCATTTCGCCCTTGTTCACCACCTGGCCATCGTGCACCAGGACTTGCTTTTCCTTGGTGATCAGGAACTCGTGGGCATTGCCGTCCAGGTCCGTAATCACCAGGCGTTGCTTGCCCTTGGTGTCCTTGCCGAACGACGTGGTGCCGGTGACTTCCGCCAGCACGGCGGCATCCTTCGGCGAACGCGCTTCGAACAGCTCGGCCACACGCGGCAGACCCCCGGTAATGTCGCGGGTCTTTTGCGATTCGGTCGGGATACGTGCAAGCACTTCACCCACGTGCACCTGCTGGCCGTCCTTCACGGTAATCAGCGCGCCGACCTGGAAGCCGATGGTCACGGAATGGTCCGTGCCCGGGATCTTCACTTCCTGGCCGTTGGCGTCGAGCAGCTTCACCTGCGGGCGCAGGCCCTTGGTGGCAGCCGTACGGCGCTTGGCATCGATCACCACGAGGGTCGACAGGCCGGTGACTTCGTCCATCTGCTTGGCGACGGTCACGCCTTCTTCGACGTTCTCGAACTTGGTCGTGCCGGTGTACTCCGACACGATCGGGCGTGTCAGCGCGTCCCATGTGGCCAGCTGGGTACCCGCCTTGATGGCTTGGCCATCCTGCACGAGCAGCATGGCGCCGTACGGGATCTTGTGACGTTCGCGCTCACGGCCGTGGTCGTCGGTGATCAGCGACTCGCCCGAACGCGAGATGACGATCAGCTCGCCCTTCGCGTTGGTGACGTAACGCATGGTCGCCGTGAAACGCACGGTACCGGTTGCCTTCGCTTCCACGCTGGATGCCACTGCCGAACGCGATGCCGCGCCGCCGATGTGGAACGTACGCATGGTCAGCTGGGTGCCCGGCTCGCCAATCGACTGGGCGGCGATCACGCCAACCGCTTCGCCGGAGTTCACCAGCACGCCGCGGCCGAGGTCGCGGCCATAGCACATGCCGCACAGGCCGTAGCGCGTGTCGCACGACAGCGGGGTGCGCACCTTCACTTCGTCCACGCCGATGGCGTCGATCATGTCGACCAGGTCTTCGTCCAGCAGGGTGCCGGCTTCGATCGCGGTTTCCTGGGTTTCAGGGTTCACCACGTCGGACACCGTCACACGGCCGAGAATCCGGTCGCGCAGGGCTTCGATCACTTCACCGCCTTCGACCAGGGCCTTCATGGCCACGCCGTTGGTCGTGCCGCAATCGTCTTCCACCACCACCAGATCCTGCGTCACGTCGACCAGACGACGAGTCAGGTAACCCGAGTTCGCGGTCTTCAGTGCCGTATCCGCCAGGCCCTTACGCGCGCCGTGGGTGGAGATGAAGTACTGCAGAACGTTCAGGCCTTCACGGAAGTTCGCCGTAATCGGCGTTTCAATGATCGAGCCATCCGGCTTGGCCATCAGGCCCCGCATGCCGGCCAGCTGACGGATCTGCGCAGCGGAACCGCGCGCGCCCGAGTCGGCCATCATGTAGATCGAGTTGAACGAGTCCTGCTTCACAGTGTTGCCGTGACGGTCGACCACGTCTTCGTGCTGGAGCTGCTCCATCATCGCCTTGCCCACCTGGTCGCCGGCGGCGCCCCAGATGTCCACGACGTTGTTGTAGCGTTCCTGGTCGGTCACCAGGCCCGACATGTACTGCTTGTCGTATTCCTTCACCTTGGCGGCCGCGTCGGCAATGATCTTTTCCTTTTGCGGCGGCACCAGCATGTCGTCGATGGCGATCGAGATACCGGCGCGCGTTGCCAGGCGGAAGCCCGACTGCAGCAGCTTGTCAGCGAAGATCACGGTTTCGCGCAGGCCGCACTTGCGGAACGCGGTATTGATCAGGCGCGAGATCTCCTTCTTCTTCAGCGGCTTGTTCAGCACCGAGAAAGGCAGGCCCTTCGGCAGGATCTCGGACATGATCGCGCGGCCGACCGTGGTGGCCTGCAGCGTGATCTTGGGCGCGAAGCGGGCATCGCCCACGGCGTCCTTGTCGACCAGCTCATACTCGGTGATACGCACGTTCACGCGGGAAGCCAGTTCGACTTCCTTGTTCTCGTAGGCGCGGATCACTTCGCTGATGTCGGCAAACGTCAGGCCTTCGCCCTTGCCGTTGATCTTGTCGCGGGTCGTGTAGTACAGACCCAGCACCACGTCTTGCGACGGCACGATCGACGGGTCGCCGTTGGCCGGGAACAGCACGTTGTTGGAGGCCAGCATCAGCGTGCGGGCTTCCATCTGCGCTTCCAGCGACAGCGGGACGTGAACAGCCATCTGGTCACCGTCGAAGTCGGCGTTGAACGCCGCGCAGACCAGCGGGTGCAGCTGGATGGCCTTGCCTTCGATCAGCACCGGCTCGAACGCCTGGATGCCCAGGCGGTGCAGCGTCGGCGCGCGGTTCAGCATGACCGGATGCTCGCGGATCACCTCTTCGAGGATGTCCCACACCACCGCGGTCTGGCTTTCCACTTCCTTCTTCGCCGCCTTGATGGTGGTGGCGATGCCCATCGTTTCCAGCTTGTGGAAAATGAAAGGCTTGAACAGTTCGAGCGCCATCAGCTTGGGCAGGCCGCACTGATGCAGCTTGAGGGTCGGGCCCACCACAATGACCGAACGGCCGGAGTAGTCGACGCGCTTGCCCAGCAAGTTCTGGCGGAAACGGCCGCCCTTGCCCTTGATCATTTCGGCCAGCGACTTCAGCGGACGCTTGTTGGCGCCCGTCATGGCCTTGCCGCGGCGACCGTTGTCCAGCAGCGAGTCAACCGCTTCCTGCAGCATGCGCTTTTCGTTGCGCACGATGATTTCAGGCGCCTTCAGTTCGAGCAGGCGCTTCAGGCGGTTGTTACGGTTGATGACGCGGCGATACAGGTCGTTCAGGTCCGAGGTGGCGAAACGGCCACCGTCCAGCGGTACCAGCGGACGCAGTTCGGGCGGCAGCACCGGCAGCACTTCCAGGATCATCCATTCCGGCTTGATGCCCGAACGCTGGAACGCCTCGAGCACCTTCAGGCGCTTGGCGAACTTCTTGATCTTGGCTTCGGAGCCCGTGGTCTGCAGCTCGGCGCGGATCGTTTCGATCTGCTTTTCGATGTCGATGCCGCGCAGCAGTTCACGGATGCCTTCGGCACCCATCATGGCCACGAACTCGCCTTCGCCGTACTCTTCGCACTTGGCGATGTAGTCGTCCTCGGACATGATCTGGCTCTTCTTGAGCGGGGTCATGCCGGGTTCGAGCACCACGAATGCTTCGAAGTACAGGACGCGTTCGATGTCGCGCAGCGTCATGTCGAGCACCATGCCCAGACGCGACGGCAGCGACTTCAGGAACCAGATGTGCGCGGTCGGCGCAGCCAGTTCGATGTGGCCCATGCGCTCGCGGCGCACCTTGGCCAGCGTCACTTCAACGCCGCACTTCTCGCAGATCACGCCACGATGCTTCAGGCGCTTGTACTTGCCGCACAGGCACTCATAGTCCTTGATCGGGCCAAAGATCTTGGCGCAGAACAGGCCATCGCGCTCGGGCTTGAAGGTCCGGTAGTTGATGGTTTCAGGCTTCTTCACTTCACCGTACGACCACGAACGGATCTTCTCTGGCGATGCCAGGCCGATCTTGATCGCGTCGAACTGCTCTTCCTGCTGAACCTGCTTAAAGAGATCGAGCAATGCTTTCATTGCAACTCCTTGTTTCGCCGCCAGCCCGACAGCATGTCGGGCCCGCGGCATTCATCCTGTGGGAAAACCGTAGCGGGCAATCGGCGGCAGGCGGGCTATTGCCGGCCTGCCGCGCACTCTCGATCCGAATCAATAGCGATCGAGGTCGATGTCGATACCCAGCGAACGGATTTCCTTCACCAGCACGTTGAACGATTCCGGCATGCCGGCATCGATCGAGTGCTCGCCCTTGACGATGTTCTCGTAGACCTTGGTCCGGCCGTTCACGTCATCGGACTTGACCGTCAGCATTTCCTGCAGCACGTAGGAGGCGCCATAAGCTTCCAGCGCCCACACTTCCATCTCACCGAAACGCTGGCCACCGAACTGCGCCTTACCACCCAGCGGCTGCTGGGTCACCAGCGAGTACGGGCCGGTCGAACGCGCGTGCATCTTGTCGTCGACCAAGTGGTGCAGCTTCAGCATGTGCATCACGCCCAGCGTTACCGGACGCTCGAACGCTTCGCCGGTACGGCCGTCGTGCAGCGTGACCTGTTGCTTGGAAGCGGTCAGGCCCATGTCCTTGGCGATCTCTTCCGGGTACGCCAGGTCCAGCATGCGGCGGATTTCGTCCTCATGCGCACCGTCGAACACCGGCGTGGCGAACGGGACACCCTTCTTCAGGTTGGTGGCCAGTTCCAGCACTTCGGCGTCGGACAGGCTGTCGAGGTCTTCCGGCTTGCCGCTCTCGTTGTAGATCTGCGCGAGCAACGGACGCAGTTCCTGCGCCTTCGCCTGTGCCTTGAGCATGGAGCCGATACGCTGGCCCAGGCCGCGCGCGGCCCAGCCCAGGTGGGTTTCCAGAATCTGGCCCACGTTCATCCGCGACGGCACGCCGAGCGGGTTCAGCACGATATCGGCGGGCGTGCCGTCGGCCATGTAGGGCATGTCTTCGATCGGGACGATCTTGGACACAACGCCCTTGTTGCCGTGACGGCCTGCCATCTTGTCGCCGGGCTGCAGGCGGCGCTTGACGGCCAGGTACACCTTGACCATCTTGATCACGCCCGGCGGCAGTTCGTCGCCTTGCGTGAGCTTCTTGCGCTTTTCTTCAAAGGCCAGGTCGAACTCGTGGCGCTTCTGCTCGATCGCTTCCTTGACGGCTTCCAGCTGGGCAGCGACTTCTTCGTCGGCCGGGCGGATGTCGAACCAGTGGTACTTGTCCAGGTCGGCCAGGTACTCGCGGGTCAGCTTGGCGCCCTTGGACAGCTTCTTCGGACCGCCATTGACGGTCTTGTCGAGCAGCAGGCGCTCCAGGCGCTGGAAGGCGTCGCCTTCCACGATACGCAGCTGGTCGTTCAGGTCCAGGCGGTAGCGCTTGAGTTCATCGTCGATGATGGACTGGGCACGCTTGTCGCGGGTCACGCCTTCGCGGGTGAAGACCTGGACGTCGATCACGATACCGCTCATGCCCGAGGGCACGCGCAGCGAGGTGTCCTTCACGTCCGAAGCCTTCTCGCCGAAGATCGCGCGCAGCAGCTTTTCTTCCGGGGTCAGCTGGGTCTCGCCCTTGGGCGTGACCTTGCCGACCAGCACGTCGCCGGCTTCCACTTCGGCACCGATGTAGGTGATGCCGGACTCGTCCAGGCGCGCCAGTTGCGCTTCGGCGAGGTTGGAGATATCGCGGGTGATTTCTTCCGGTCCCAGCTTGGTGTCACGGGCGACGACCGACAGTTCCTCGATGTGGATCGAGGTGTAGCGGTCTTCGGCAACCACGCGTTCGGAGATCAGGATCGAGTCTTCGAAGTTGTAGCCGTTCCACGGCATGAACGCCACCAGCATGTTCTGGCCGAGCGCGAGCTCGCCCAGGTCGGTCGATGCGCCGTCGGCGATCACGTCGCCACGGGCGACGAAATCCCCGACCTTGACCATCGGACGCTGGTTGATGTTGGTGTTCTGGTTCGAGCGGGTGTACTTGATCAGGTTGTAGATGTCGACGCCGACTTCACCGGCGACAGCTTCCTCATCGTTCACGCGAATCACGATACGCATTGCGTCGACGTAATCCACCACGCCGCCACGGGTTGCCTGGACGGCAGTACCCGAGTCGACCGCAACGGTACGCTCGATGCCGGTACCCACCAGCGGCTTGTCCGGACGCAGGCAAGGCACGGCCTGACGCTGCATGTTGGCGCCCATCAGTGCACGGTTCGCATCATCGTGCTCGAGGAACGGCACCAGCGATGCTGCCGCGGACACGATCTGCGAAGGCGCCACGTCGATGTACTGGACGCGGTCCGGCGTGACCATACGGGTTTCACGCTCGCTGCCTTCACGCGACGACACCAGCTCGTCGATCAGGGTACCGTCGGTGTCAACCGTTGCGTTGGCCTGCGCCACCACGTACTTGCCTTCTTCAATGGCGGACAGGTAGTCGACCTGGTCGGTCAGCTTGCTGTCGACCACCTTGCGGTACGGCGTTTCCAGGAAGCCGTATTCGTTCAGGCGTGCGTACAGTGCCAGCGAGTTGATCAGGCCAATGTTCGGGCCTTCCGGCGTTTCGATCGGGCACACGCGGCCATAGTGGGTCGGGTGCACGTCACGGACTTCAAAGCCTGCGCGTTCACGGGTCAAACCGCCCGGGCCCAGTGCGGAGACACGACGCTTGTGCGTGATCTCGGACAGCGGGTTGGTCTGGTCCATGAACTGCGACAGCTGCGACGAACCGAAGAACTCGCGGATGGCCGAGGAAATCGGCTTCGAGTTGATCAGGTCGTGCGGCATCAGGTTTTCGGTCTCGGCCTGGCCCAGACGTTCCTTGACGGCGCGTTCCACGCGCGACAGGCCGGCACGGAACTGGTTTTCGGCCAGTTCGCCAACGCAGCGAACGCGACGATTGCCCAGGTGATCGATGTCATCGACCTCGCCCTTGCCGTTGCGCAGGTTGACCAGGATCTTGATGGTCTCGAGGATGTCCTCGTCCTGCAGCACCATGCTGCCTTCACCGCTCGGGCGGCCCAGGCGGCTGTTGACCTTCATACGGCCAACGCGCGACAGGTCGTACGACTCTTCGCTGTAGAACAGGCGCTGGAACAGGGCTTCCACCGCGTCTTCGGTCGGCGGCTCGCCGGGACGCATCATGCGGTAGATGGCGATACGCGCAGCGGTCTGGTCGGCGGTGTCGTCCACGCGCAGGGTCTGCGACATGTACGGACCTTGGTCCAGATCGTTGGTGTACAGGGTCTGGATCTGCTTGACACCGGCTTCGCGCAGGTTTTCCAGCACGGTTTCGGTCAGCTCGTCGTTGGCGTTGGCAATCACCTCGCCGGTATCCGGGTCGATGATGTTCTTTGCCAGCACGCGGCCGAGCAGGTAGTCTTCCGGCACGCTGATCAGCTTGGTACCGGCGGAATCCAGGTCACGGATGTGCTTGGCGTTGATCCGCTTGTCCTTCTCCACGACGACACGGCCGTCCTTGTCGGCGATGTCGAAGCGCGCGACTTCGCCGCGCAGGCGCTCGGGCACGAATTCCATCTGCGCGCCTTCCGACTGCAGCGTGAAATTGTCGAACACGAAGAAGTGCGCGAGGATCTGCTCGGGCGTCAGGCCGATCGACTTCAGCAGGATCGTCACCGGCATCTTGCGGCGGCGGTCAACGCGGAAGTACAGGATGTCCTTCGGGTCGAACTCGAAATCGAGCCACGAACCGCGGTAAGGAATGATACGTGCCGAGAACAGCAGCTTGCCCGAGCTGTGGGTCTTGCCCTTGTCGTGCTCGAAGAACACGCCGGGCGAACGGTGGAGCTGCGAGACGATCACACGCTCGGTACCGTTGATCACGAACGAACCGGTCGACGTCATGAGCGGAATTTCGCCCATGTAGACTTCCTGTTCCTTCACTTCCTTGACCTTGCCCGGATTTTCCCGATCGTTGATGATCAGGCGCACCTTGGCACGCAGCGCCGAGTGGAAGGTCAGGCCACGCTGTTGACATTCCTTGACGTCGAACGGCGGGTTGGAGAGGTGGTAGGAGACGAACTCCATACGGGCAAGCCCGTTGTGCGACACAATCGGGAAGATTGCACTGAAAGCCGCTTGCAGGCCCTCTGTTTTGCGGCGCGAGGGTGGCGTACCCTCTTGCAGAAACTGAGCGTAGGATTCAATCTGGGTGGCAAGCAGGAAAGGAACCTGATGAACCGTCGCGCGCTTCGCAAAACTTTTGCGAATGCGCTTCTTTTCGGTGAAGCTGTACGCCATGGGATCTCCGAATCATCGCAGGGCTGGCTGGACCGGCGCAGCACCTGAGGTGTTCAGCGACTGGGAGGGGATTTGGCGGTTGGCCGCTACCAACCTCTGGCTGACGGTGTCCGCACGCTGCGAGCCGGCAGAAACGACGCAATGCGTCATGCCGGCCCGGGGGACACCCGACCAAACTTGTCTTCTGCAGTCGGTTCAGAAGACAAACATCAGCAACCACCTAGTGTGCCACTGATGTTTGGCCTCTGCTGAAGCTTAGGCATGCGCCCAGCTGTCAAGCATCGTTTGCGCCACTTGCTCACGCTTCCGGGTGCTGAATAAAACACACTTCGCAGAAGCGCAAAAAGGCTGGCGCCGGGAATCTCCCTTTGCCAGCCCCATTCGCGTGCCAAAAGGCACGCGAGTACAGCTTACTTGACTTCGACCTTCGCGCCGGCGTCTTCCAGCTTCTTCTTGGCGTCGGCTGCAGCAGCCTTGTCCACGCCTTCCTTGACAGCCTTCGGTGCGCCGTCAACCAGATCCTTGGCTTCCTTCAGGCCCAGGCCGGTGATTTCGCGAACAGCCTTAATCACGCCAACCTTGTTTGCGCCGATTTCCGACAGGATGACGTTGAACTCGGTTTGCTCTTCAGCGGCAGCAGCGCCGGCGCCCGGGGCAGCAGCCACGGCCATCGAAGCGGCGGACACGCCAAACTTTTCTTCGAACGCCTTGACCAGGTCGTTCAGTTCCATCACGGACATCGAGCCTACGGCTTCGAGGATGTCGTCTTTGCTGATTGCCATTTGGAATACTCCTGCTAAATGTGATTCGGTATCGGTAATACGATCTTGATGAGCCAGGCTGCGAAAGGCTTACGCCTTAAGCAGCTGCGCCTTCGCTCTCGGCGGCGGCAGCAGCGCCTTCGCCTTCGGCAGGGGCGCCTTCGCTCTTCTTGGCGGACAGGGCGGCCAGCAGACGGGCGAAGCCCGACACCGGTGCCTGCATCACGCCGAGCAGCTGAGCAATCAGTTCGTCACGGCTCGGGATCGAGGCCAGTGCCTTGACAGCAGCAGCATCGAGCACGTTGCCGTCGTACGACGCTGCGCGCAGAACCAACTTGTCGTTGGTCTTGGCAAAGTCGTTCAGAACCTTGGCCGACGACACTGCATCTTCGGAAATACCGTAGATCAGCGGACCGGTCATTTGCTCTGCGAGGCCGGCAAACGGCGTGCCTTCCACGGCGCGGCGGGCCAGCGTGTTCTTCAGAACACGCAGGTACACGCCTTGCTCGCGGGCCTTGGCGCGCAGCTTGGTCAGATCGCCAACCGCAATGCCGCGATATTCGGCTACGACGATGGTCTGGGCTTTAGCGACTTGCGCCGAAACCTCAGCAACGACGGCCTTCTTATCTTCAATATTAAGTGGCACGGTTAAGCTCCAAAACGATGCTTGTCCCCCGGATCGTCCGGGGCACGCACATCAGTCCAAACGAACGGCGTCCGATTTGGCCCGAATCACCCGGGTCATTGCCCGGATTCTTCAATCCCTCGGGTGCGCCATCTGCGCTGGTGGGCCGGGAGGCGTCGCGGCAGGCCGAAGCCACGCTGCGTACGTTCCGTCCGATTAAGGCGAGGCAGCCATCCTGCAGCCGCACCCGCCACCAGCGGTCTTTGATAACCAGCGGTGCCTGCTCCGCGCTTGCGCGCCGGCGGGCACCACTGCCCAAAGCCTTGCTCCTTTATCCTGGCGTGTCCTATGAGGCACCGCCTGACTCCGGAGACGATCCCGGCGCGAGCCAGGATCCTCAATTCTCTACGCTGGGCGACGTTATCGGGTCCGCCCTGCGGTTGCCGCCAGCCTTAGGCCGACAGCGAAGCCTGTTCCACGCGAACGCCTACGCCCATGGTGGACGACACGGCGATCTTGCGCAGGTACACGCCCTTGCTGGTAGCCGGCTTCGACTTCACCAGGGCTTCGATCAGCGCGCTCAGGTTGCGCTTCAGATCGGCGTCCTGGAACGAACGGCGGCCGATGGTGGCGTGGATGATACCGGCCTTGTCGACACGGTATTGCACCTGACCGGCCTTGGCGTTCTTCACAGCCTGGGCCACATCGGGGGTAACCGTACCGACCTTCGGGTTCGGCATCAGGCCGCGCGGGCCCAGGATCTGACCCAGCGTACCAACGATACGCATGGTGTCCGGCGAGGCGATCACCACGTCGAAGTTCAGGTTGCCGGCCTTGACTTGCTCAGCCAGGTCTTCCATGCCGACGATCTCAGCGCCAGCTGCCTTGGCAGCTTCAGCCTTTTCGCCTTGGGCGAACACAGCCACGCGAACCGACTTGCCGGTACCGGCAGGCAGCACGACGGAGCCACGAACCACCTGGTCCGACTTCTTCGCATCGATGCCCAGTTGCACGGCAACGTCGATGGATTCGTCGAACTTGGCCGATGCGCAACCCTTCACCAGGCCCAGGGCCTCGTCGATCGGGTAGAACTTGGTGCGCTCGATCTTCGCCTTGTTGGCGGCGGTGCGCTTGGAAACCTTAGCCATTTACAGACCCTCCACGGTGATGCCCATCGAGCGAGCCGAACCGGCGATCGTACGCACGGCAGCGTCCAGATCGGCAGCGGTCAGGTCAGCGTTCTTTGCCTTGGCGATTTCTTCAGCCTGGGCACGCGTGATCTTGCCAACCTTGTCGGTGTGCGGCTTGGCCGAACCCTTGGTCAGGCCAGCTGCCTTCTTGATCAGAACGGTCGCCGGCGGCGACTTCATCACGAAGGTGAAGCTCTTGTCGGCGAAGGCGGTAATCACCACCGGCACCGGCAGGCCGGGTTCCATGCCTTGGGTCTGCGCGTTGAACGCCTTGCAGAACTCCATGATGTTCAGACCGCGTTGACCCAGTGCAGGGCCCACGGGCGGGGAGGGATTTGCCTTACCAGCCGGAATTTGCAGCTTGATAAAGCCAATGATCTTCTTGGCCATATTTACTCCAATCCGGACCGCTTCCTGGCGGAATGCGATCCTGTTGAGTCGTAGCGCGCTATCGCTGCAAGGGCGGTTCATCCACCCCAGCCAGCCTCACGCTCCTCTTGTGGCCGGCCCCTTGCGGGACTGGCCGCTGCATTTTTCGCTGACCTTGCGGCCAACATAAAACGCTAAAACCTGAACTGCTTTGAACCGCTTAAACCTTCTCGACCTGGCCAAACTCGAGCTCGACCGGGGTAGCACGCCCGAAGATGGTGACCGAGACGCGCAGGCGCGATTTCTCGTAGTTCACTTCCTCGACGTTGCCATTGAAGTCGGTGAAAGGACCGTCCTTGACGCGTACCATTTCGCCCACTTCGAACAGGGTCTTGGGCCGCGGCTTCTCGACCCCTTCCTGCATCTGGGTCATGATCTTGTCGACTTCCTTCTGGGAAATCGGGCTCGGTCGGTTGCGCGCACCACCCACGAAGCCAGTGACCTTGCTGGTGTTCTTCACCAGGTGCCAGGTCTCGTCGGTCATTTCCATCTCGACCAGCACGTAACCCGGGAAGAAGCGACGTTCGGTGACAGACTTCTGTCCACCCTTGATTTCAACGACTTCTTCGGACGGGACCAGGATGCGGCCAAACTTGTCCTGCATTTCGGCGCGCTCGATGCGCTCCTGCAGCGCGCGCTGCACACTCTTTTCCATGCCGGAATAGGCGTGCACCACATACCAGCGCTTCTTCGACGAAGGCGATTCAGCTGCGGGGACTTCCTGTTGTGCGTTATCCGTCATGTTCTATCCTTCATTTCCAGCCCAGCACGAGCGAAAAGATGACCCACTCGATGAGCTTGTCCGCAGACCACAGGAACACGGCCATGATCACGACGAAGACAAACACCAGGCCGGTCATCTGCCCGGCTTCCTTGCGGGTGGGCCAAACGACCTTACGGACTTCGCGATACGATTCCTTGGAGAAACCGATGAAGTCCTTGCCTGGTGCCGAGACCAGCGCGACCACCACGCCCAGCGCAATGCCGCCGAAAAGCGCCGCGCCACGCACGTAGGATGGTTGCTGTGCCAAGGCATAGAAACCGATGACGCCGGCAACCACCAGTAGCACCGCGGCGCCAAGCAACCACTTACCACTAGCGGCGTTGACGGTTTCGACGTTGGGATTGGCCATGTTTCGCAAACGAGACTAAGCCGCGTCACGATACTCTCTATCGCGACGCGGCTGATTGAATTGGCAGGGGCAGAGGGAATCGAACCCCCAACCTTCGGTTTTGGAGACCGACGCTCTGCCAGTTGAGCTATACCCCTAAAACAACTGTGGGGTCGGCGGTCAGGCCAACCCCTCTGGCAACGAATACGGCCGGTTGGTGCCGTATTCGCTGATCGACTTTATCAGTCGAGGATCTTTGCCACGACGCCGGCGCCGACGGTACGACCGCCTTCACGGATGGCGAAACGCAGGCCTTCTTCCATGGCGATCGGGGCAATCAGCTTGACCGTGATCGACACGTTGTCACCCGGCATGACCATTTCCTTGTCCTTCGGCAGCTCGATCGAGCCAGTCACGTCGGTCGTACGGAAGTAGAACTGCGGGCGGTAGTTGTTGAAGAACGGGGTGTGACGGCCGCCTTCGTCCTTCGACAAGATGTAGACCTCGCCGGTGAAGTGCGTGTGCGGCTTGATCGAACCCGGCTTGCACAGCACTTGGCCGCGCTCGACGTCTTCGCGCTTCGTGCCGCGCAGCAGCAGACCCACGTTGTCGCCAGCTTGACCTTGGTCCAGCAGCTTGCGGAACATTTCCACGCCGGTGCAGATGGTCTTGACCGTCGGCTTGATGCCCACGATTTCGATTTCTTCACCGACCTTGATGATGCCGCGCTCGATACGACCGGTCACAACCGTGCCACGGCCCGAGATCGAGAACACGTCTTCCACCGGCATCAGGAAGGTGCCGTCGATGGCACGTTCCGGCGTCGGGATGTAGGTGTCCAGCGTGTCGGCCAGGGCCAGGATCGCTTGCTCGCCCAGTTCGCCCTTGTCGCCTTCCAGTGCCAGCTTGGCCGAACCCTTGATGATCGGGGTGTCGTCGCCGGGGAATTCGTACTTGGACAAGAGCTCGCGCACTTCCATTTCGACCAGCTCGAGCAGCTCGGCGTCGTCGACCATGTCGCACTTGTTCAGGAACACGATGATGTAAGGCACGCCAACCTGGCGGGCCAGCAGGATGTGTTCGCGGGTCTGGGGCATGGGGCCGTCAGCGGCCGAGCACACCAGGATTGCGCCGTCCATCTGTGCGGCGCCCGTGATCATGTTCTTCACATAGTCAGCGTGGCCCGGGCAGTCAACGTGTGCGTAGTGGCGGTTAGCCGTTTCGTACTCGACGTGTGCGGTATTGATGGTAATACCGCGTGCCTTTTCTTCCGGCGCTGCGTCGATTTCGTCGTACTTCTTGGCCGAACCGCCAAACTTGGCTGCCAGCACCGTAGCAATTGCTGCCGTCAGGGTGGTCTTACCATGGTCAACGTGACCGATCGTACCAACGTTCACGTGCGGTTTAGTCCGCGAGAACTTTTCCTTTGCCATTTCGCGACTCCTGTGTCGGTAGCGATATTGCTAGTGCGGTATTTGGTGCCCATGGGCAGGATCGAACTGCCGACCTCTCCCTTACCAAGGGAGTGCTCTACCACTGAGCCACATGGGCGAAACTTGACTGCTGCTTTTCAGAACTGCAATAACCCGGGCAATCTGGAGCGGGTGAAGGGAATCGAACCCTCGTCGTAAGCTTGGAAGGCTTCTGCTCTACCATTGAGCTACACCCGCCGGGTTACCACGCTTTCTGCTTCACCGACGCCTGCCGGGTACTCACTACTGCTCTGCAATTCTTGGTGGAGAGGGTTGGATTCGAACCAACGTAGGCGTAAGCCAACAGATTTACAGTCTGCCCCCTTTAGCCACTCGGGCACCTCTCCGCAGTGAACTTCTCATTATGGTGTAACTTTCCTTGGCTGTCAAGCACTTTCCGTACTATGCAAAGTAGGGAAGGACAGACCTTGGAGCGTTGAACCTGGCACCAGCGTAGGCTGCCCGATCGCACCATCATCGTCGGCATTCAATAAAGAACACCTTCACCCTATAGGGGCTCGCCGCGGCCTCTAAAACGGCTTCTGGCGGCCTCTGGGGCCTTGCTTTAACCTCGAAACCGGCTCGCCAGGCTGGCGGCCTGGGCGCTGCTTAAGCCTGATCGGCAAATCGCCGCCACAAAAGCAAAACCCCCCAGTACTTTCGTACTGGGGGGTTTCAAGGGAGAGCCTGGCGATTACCTACTTTCACACGGGTATCCGCACTATCATCGGCGTGGAGTCGTTTCACGGTCCTGTTCGGGATGGGAAGGGGTGGTTCCAACTCGCTATGGTCACCAGGCATAAACGGTGGCCGCGTTGACTTGGTCAACGCAGCGAATAGGGATGTAGTAGTAGGTTGCGAGGTATCGGCCAAGCTGCTTTGTTGCTGTTGCAGCGGCACGCGATACTCAACCAGGAGAAACACACTGGTTATAGGATCAAGCCTTACGGGCAATTAGTACTGGTTAGCTTAACGCATTACTGCGCTTCCACACCCAGCCTATCAACGTCCTGGTCTCGAACGACCCTTCAAGGAGCTCAAGGCTCCAGGGAATCCTCATCTTCAGGCGAGTTTCCCGCTTAGATGCTTTCAGCGGTTATCTCTTCCGTACATAGCTACCCTGCGATGCCTCTGGCGAGACAACAGGTACACCAGCGGTACGTCCACTCCGGTCCTCTCGTACTAGGAGCAGCCCCCGTCAAGATTCCAACGCCCACGGCAGATAGGGACCAAACTGTCTCACGACGTTTTAAACCCAGCTCACGTACCTCTTTAAATGGCGAACAGCCATACCCTTGGGACCGGCTACAGCCCCAGGATGAGATGAGCCGACATCGAGGTGCCAAACACCGCCGTCGATATGAACTCTTGGGCGGTATCAGCCTGTTATCCCCAGAGTACCTTTTATCCGTTGAGCGATGGCCCTTCCATTCAGAACCACCGGATCACTATGTCCTGCTTTCGCACCTGCTCGACTTGTCGGTCTCGCAGTTAAGCACGCTTTTGCCATTGCACTTTAGGTACGATGTCCGACCGTACCAAGCGTACCTTCGAACTCCTCCGTTACACTTTGGGAGGAGACCGCCCCAGTCAAACTGCCTACCATGCACTGTCCCCGATCCGGATTCACGGACCAAGGTTAGAACCTCAAACAAACCAGGGTGGTATTTCAAGGACGGCTCCACGCAGACTAGCGTCCACGCTTCAAAGCCTCCCACCTATCCTACACAGATCGGTTCAAAGTCCAATGCAAAGCTACAGTAAAGGTTCATGGGGTCTTTCCGTCTAGCCGCGGGGAGATTGCATCATCACAAACACTTCAACTTCGCTGAGTCTCGGGAGGAGACAGTGTGGCCATCGTTACGCCATTCGTGCAGGTCGGAACTTACCCGACAAGGAATTTCGCTACCTTAGGACCGTTATAGTTACGGCCGCCGTTTACCGGGACTTCAATCAAGAGCTTGCACCCCATCATTTAATCTTCCGGCACCGGGCAGGCGTCACACCCTATACGTCCACTTTCGTGTTTGCAGAGTGCTGTGTTTTTATTAAACAGTCGCAGCCACCATTTTATTGCAACCCCTTCACCCTCCTGGCGCAGGCCAGTCAAGCTACAAGGGCGTACCTTATCCCGAAGTTACGGTACCAATTTGCCGAGTTCCTTCTCCCGAGTTCTCTCAAGCGCCTTAGAATACTCATCTCGCCCACCTGTGTCGGTTTGCGGTACGGTCTCGTATGACTGAAGCTTAGAGGCTTTTCTTGGAACCACTTCCAATTGCTTCGCAGCACTAGGCCGCTCGCCCCACATCCTTGAATTCCGCGCCCGGATTTGCCTAAGCGCCTTCTCCAATGCAGGGACCGGGACTTCCAACACCCGGACAACCTTCCGCGATCCGTCCCCCCATCGCATCATACGACGGTGCAGGAATATTAACCTGCTTCCCATCAGCTACGCATCTCTGCCTCGCCTTAGGGGCCGACTCACCCTACGCCGATGAACGTTGCGTAGGAAACCTTGGGCTTACGGCGAGGGGGCTTTTCACCCCCTTTATCGCTACTCATGTCAGCATTCGCACTTCTGATACCTCCAGCATCCTTTACAAGACACCTTCACAGGCTTACAGAACGCTCTCCTACCATGCACTTACGTGCATCCGCAGCTTCGGTGACTGGCTTAGCCCCGTTACATCTTCCGCGCAGGACGACTCGATCAGTGAGCTATTACGCTTTCTTTAAAGGATGGCTGCTTCTAAGCCAACCTCCTGACTGTTTTAGCCTTCCCACTTCGTTTCCCACTTAGCCAATCTTAGGGACCTTAGCTGGCGGTCTGGGTTGTTTCCCTCTTGACACCGGACGTTAGCACCCGATGTCTGTCTCCCGTGATTGCACTCTTCGGTATTCGGAGTTTGCTATGGCGGGGTAATCAGCAATAGACCCCCCAACCATGACAGTGCTCTACCCCCGAAGGTGAGACACGAGGCACTACCTAAATAGTTTTCGGAGAGAACCAGCTATTTCCAGACTTGTTTAGCCTTTCACCCCTATCCACAGCTCATCCCCTAACTTTTCAACGTTAGTGGGTTCGGTCCTCCAGTACGTGTTACCGCACCTTCAACCTGGCCATGGATAGATCGTCTGGTTTCGGGTCTACACCCAGCGACTGAACGCCCTATTCGGACTCGCTTTCGCTACGCCTTCCCTAATCGGTTAAGCTTGCCACTGAATGTAAGTCGCTGACCCATTATACAAAAGGTACGCCGTCACCCGTTTCCAGGCTCCGACTGTTTGTATGCATGCGGTTTCAGGATCTATTTCACTCCCCTCCCGGGGTTCTTTTCGCCTTTCCCTCACGGTACTGGTTCACTATCGGTCGATCACGAGTATTTAGCCTTGGAGGATGGTCCCCCCATCTTCAGACAGGATTTCACGTGTCCCGCCCTACTTGTCGTACACCTAGTTCCACAACGCTGTTTTCGCATACAGGGCTATCACCTGCTATGGCCGGGCTTTCCATCCCGTTCTGCTAACAA